>JAYVJU010000113.1:0-23068 GCA_043769035.1 Ferruginibacter sp. | reverse complement strand
GGTTCTTTGCCCGGCTCTCTTTCGCCGGTAACTTTCATAGCAAAGTCTTCAACGGTTTGGCGTTGTTTTTTTAATATCATTACTATATCAATAGCACTGCAACCACCAAGGCCGGCCAACAGCATTTGCATAGGCCTGAAGCCAAAATTAATACCACCGCTTTCGTCGCTGGTGTCCATTTTTAGAGTGTGTCCATTAGCATCGGTAGCTTCAAAACCAAAATCGCCTTCTACCCGCTGTAAATTAATTTCAATCATTTTAAAACATTTTTACAAATATAAATATTGCAAGCCTTTACTTTGCATTTTATTTACCCCCTCCGCCCCCTAAAGGGGGAACTTTTTTGTGAAGATTGAAGCGGATGTGACCTCTCTTTCAGGAGAGGGAAATGGAGAAGAAAGTTGCGAAGATTAAGGCGTGGGCGGGTCATCTGCCAAAGAAAATAAAAGTTGGTTGCATTTTAAATTAGCTCCGTAGGAGTTTGAGGTGGGTAGAAAATTAGAAAAGGATTTTGATAAGTCCCATAGGGACGGAAGGTGCTTTTTTGCAAAACATGATTAAAGCTCAATGAAGATATAATGTACAAGAGTGCGACGCCAATGAAGTTCAACAAAGCTTCGCTGCCGGGTACAAAAAAAGGATTTACAAATAAATGAATAGTTTTAAACATACCGGCGGCTTTACTTTAGAAAGCGGTTTTACATTTCCTGAAATTGAAATTGCATATACCACTTATGGTAAACTGAATGCAGATAAAAGTAATGTGGTTTGGGTATGTCATGCACTTACGGCCAACAGCGATGCGGCAGACTGGTGGGATGGCGTTGTAGGGTCAAATCATGTAATTGACCCTGAAAAATATTTTATTGTTTGTGCCAATATCCTCGGGTCTTGCTATGGAAGTACCGGGCCATTAAGTGTAAACCCTGTTACAAAACAACCTTACTATAATAATTTTCCCCTGCTTACCATCCGGGATATGGTGAAAGCTCATATTTTACTGCGCCAACATTTAGGCATAGAAAAAATATTTTTGTTAATGGGTGGCAGCATGGGTGGCTACCAGGCAATGGAATGGTGTGTGATGGAAAATACCCTGATTGAAAATTTACTGTTACTGGCTACATCGGCCAGCGAAAGTGCATGGGGTATTGCAACACATACTGCACAGCGCCTTAGTCTTGAAGCAGATGCTACATGGAATACCGCATCTGCCAACGCAGGTGCAAAAGGGTTAAAAGCTGCCCGTGCCATTGGCATGCTTACCTATCGTAACTATGGTATTATGGTGCAGCAGCAAACCGATGCTGATACCGAAAAAACAGATGATTATAAAGCATCGTCGTATATCAATTACCAGGGCGATAAATTAGTACAACGTTTTAATGGATACAGTTACTGGTTGCTTACAAAAAGTATGGATAGCCATCATTTGGGTCGTGGCCGTGGCGGCAATCTGGAAGCTGTATTAAAAACCATTGCACAACGTACTTTAATCATCGGCATCAGCAGCGATATTCTTTGCCCGTTAACAGAGCAACATTTTTTAGCCAAACATATCCCCAACTCCGTTCTCATTGAAATCGATTCTGATTATGGCCATGATGGGTTTATGGTGGAATCAAAAATTATATCGCAACACCTGGCAGAGTGGTTGGGTGATAATTTTGTACTTGGATATGGTGCCACTATTTAATAAAATCTTCTTAGCGCTTGTAATAACTGTCCTTACCCCATTTCTTTTCCACCACAAACGTTTGCAGATTTTTGCGCCAGCTTGTTTTGATTACATTTATACCAACGATTCAAAACACTGCTAATGACGCATACCAAACCGCACTTAAGTTTCTGGCAAATTATTAATATGAATGTTGGCTTCTTCGGCATTCAGTACAGTTTTGGTTTACAACAAAGTGCAGTCAACCCCATTTACGATTTTTTAGGTGCAAAGCCCGATGAAATTCCCTGGCTTAATTTAGCTGGTCCGCTAACGGGTTTATTAATACAGCCAATTATTGGCGCTTTAAGTGATAAAACATGGATACCTAAACTGGGTAGAAGAAAACCCTTCTTTTTTATTGGCGCTATGGTGTGCAGTATTGCATTATTTCTTTTTCCATTCAGCAGTTCATTGTGGATGGCAGCAGGTTTATTATGGATATTAGATGCAGGTAATAACACCGCCATGGAACCTTACCGTGCGTTTATTGCTGATAAACTGGATGCTTCGCAGCAACCCACCGGCTTCCAGGCACAAAGTTTTTTTACGGGCTTTGGTCAAACTTTGGCGAATGTATCATTGTATATATTCCCTTTCATTTTTTTAGGTACCACAGGAAAATTGCCCACCTGGGTTTTTGCCTCTTTTATTTTGGGGTCCGTTTGTTCTATTGGTTCTGTTTGGTGGAGTTCAAGAACAACTCCAGAAATTCCGCCTACACCCGAAGAGTTAGTTGAGATGCGGAAAGAGCCCTTAAATGTATTCTCTCCTTTTATTGATATTGCTAAAGCCATTAAACATATGCCAATGGTAATGTGGCAACTTGCCCTGGTGTATTTATTTCAATGGTATGCTTTGTTCTGTTACTGGCAGAATTCATCAAAAAGTATTGCCTTGTCTGTTTGGCATACCACACCGCAACAGGATTCGAAGTTGTATGAAGAAGCTGTTGGCTGGACAGGATTAGTAAATGGCTGGTACAATATTGTAACTTTTCTATGCGCTTTCGGGTTAGTATGGTTTGCAAAAAAATATTCGCCCAAGCTGGTGCATTTTGGTTGCCTGGTTGTAGCAGGTATAGGGTTTTTAATATTCCCTCATATTGAAAATAAGTATTTGCTTTTTCCTGCAATTACAGGCTTTGGTATTGGATGGGCCAGTATGATGGGTATACCATACTTAATGGTGGTAAGCCAGATACCAAAAGAAAGGTATGGCGTGTACATGGGCATCATCAATATGATGATTGTAATTCCAATGTTTATACAAACCACCACATTTGGTTTTATTTTAAAACATTTTTTAAATAACGATCCAAGAAATGCCATCTCATTTGCAGGCGTTTTTTTATTAATTGCAGCAGCGCTAACGCTTTTAATAAAAGCAGGCAAACCAACTGACGATGTAGTATTGCCTATTGGTGGAGGACATTAATGCCCCTGATCCGCCAGCTGGCGGAGAAATGCGGAGATCGATGTCAAAGAAAAAAAGGACTGATTATTTTATGAGTTTAATACAAAGTACAAATACGAAAGAAAGTAACGATCTAAGTTCCCCTTTAGGGGACAGGGGCATTCGGGGCAAAATCCTTTGCATCGGCGAAGCACTAATAGATATGATCTGCACAGATAAAGGCAGTTCATTATCTGACGGCAATAACTTTTTAAAAAAAGCCGGCGGGGCACCAACCAATGTTGCAGCAGCTATTGCAGCATTAGGCGGACAGGTAGAACTGGCAGCAAAAGTTGGAGTGGACCCTTTCGGTAATCATCTTATAAAAGTGATGAATGATTTTGGCGTATCTACAAAATGGATGTTGCAGGATGAAAATTATTTTACCACTTTTGCTTTTGTATCGCTAATGGAAAATGGCGAACGTGATTTTTATTTTAACCGTGGTGCCGATGGGCAACTTAGCCTGGAAGAAATTGATAAAATCGATCTTGATGAATTTTCCATTATTCATTTTGGCTCGGCTACAGGTTTTTTACCCGGGCCATTACAGGACGCTTACCGGAGTTTATTAAAAAAAGCATTACAGAAAGATATCTTTATCAGTTTTGATCCTAATTACAGGCATTTGTTATTTAAAAACAATACCCAAACATTTATTGACCAGTCGTGGAATTTTTTAGACTGCTGCCATTTTTTTAAAGTAAGTGATGAGGAGGCTATGTTACTAACAGGTACTGCAACATTGAGCGATGCAGTATCGGCATTGTTAGAAAAAACTGATGCGGTATTTGCTATTACATTGGGTAAAGATGGTACCATGTTAGGTTTTGGTAATTCCACAATTATTGTTCCCAGTATTGCGGTAAAGCCGGTTGATACTACTGGAGCCGGCGATGCATTTGTTGGCGCTGTATTGTACCAGGTTGGCAGCAAAACACTCGGTCAAATAAAGGAGATGACGGTAGCACAATGGCAAAGCATAGTTGTTAATGCCAATAAAGCCGGCGCAAGAACCTGTGAATATATGGGTGCTATGGAAGCATTCAAACATTTAAACAGTAGTATTTTTAAATAAAAACAGCTAAACCACTAAACTTCTAAACGACTAAACCAATAAAGTGTACGATTCTCAATTACATAAGCAGATAAGTGTTGGCCTTCGAAAAATGAAGATTGATATAGCCGATAGCGACAATATGTTTTTCACCCGCTTTGTTGCCAACGCCACTGCAATAAAATTTTTGTATTACGAATTGTATAAAAATCATCCCCGTAAAGATGAAGTTTTTAACCAGCTGATTGATACCATGGCAAGTGCTTATGCAGCCCGGCCACATACATTAAAAGAAAGGGATGAGGAAAAAGAAAAAAAAGGCAACTGGTACTTAAGTAATGAAATTACCGGGATGAGTTTATATGTTGACCGATTTTGCGGTAACCTAAAAAAACTAGAAGAAAAACTGGATTACTTTAAAAAGCTCGGTGTAAATTTTTTACACCTCATGCCCGTAATGGAAAGCCCGGCGGGAGAAAGTGATGGCGGGTATGCAGTCTCTGATTTTAGAAAAGTAGATGAACGTTTTGGTAAATTAGAAGATTTAAAGGCGCTGCAACAAAAAATGAGCAAAGAGAAGATGTACCTCATGCTCGACATGGTATTAAATCATACATCAGATAAACATGAGTGGGCGCAAAAAGCAAAGCAAGGCGATAAAAAATACCAGGGCTATTTTTATATGTATGATGACAGGGTAATTCCTGATCAGTATGACAGAACGATGCCCGAAGTTTTTCCTGAAGCTGCACCGGGAAATTTTACTTATATAAAAGAATGCAATAAATGGGTGATGTCGGTCTTTCATAATTACCAGTGGGATTTAAATTATACCAACCCAATGGTTTTTATAGAAATGCTGGACACTATTTTCTTTTATGCCAATTTGGGTGTAGATATTTTACGTATTGATGCTCCGGCATTCATCTGGAAACAATTGGGTACTGTATGCCAGAATTTACCACAGGCACACACGGTATTACGTTTAATAAAACAATGTGTTCAGGTGGCAACACCAGGCATGGCAATACTGGGCGAAGCTATTGTGGCACCAAAAGAAATTATGAAATATTTTGGTACGGGATTATATGCTGCAAAAGAATGTGATTTTGCCTACAATGCCACACATATGGCTTTACAGTGGGATGCATTGGCAACAGGTGATACAAGAGTAATGCTGGCAGCACAGCATGAAATATTGCAAAAACCTTATGGCACTTCGTGGATAACATACACCCGTTGCCATGATGATATTGGTTTGGGGTATGATGATTATATGATACAATATGCAGGGTACGATGCTTATGAACACCGCAGGTTTTTAAAAAATTATTATTCTGGAAATGATGTGAACTCTCCGGCAAAAGGAGCATTGTTTGCAATTAATCCAAAAACACAGGATGCCCGTATCAGCGGTTCTTTAGCTTCACTTTGCGGATTGGAAAAAGCGATAGATGATAATGACGGTGCGGCAGTTGAACTATCAATAAAAAAAATACTGCTGATGCAGGCACATAGTTTTTTTATTGGCGGCGTACCCATGTTGTTTTATGGCGATGAGCTGGGTTATACCAACGATTATTCTTATTTAAATGACCCCGGTAAAGCTTATGATAACCGCTGGATGCACCGGCCGGTAATTGATTGGGAGAAAAATAAAAAAATTGATGAAACAGGTACAATAGAGCAGCGGATGTTTTCTGGTACTCAAAAGCTTATTGATATCCGTAAAAAACTGGAGGTGGTAAGTGATTATAAAAACCTTACCTGGTTGCAGCCGCATAATATTCATATAGCAGGGTATTTACGCACACATAACGATAGTAAGTTGTATTGTGTTTTTAATTTTACTGCCGAACCTGCTTTTTTAACCTGGTTTGCTTTTAAACAGCACGGCCCGGTTTCAGGAAAATTGTTCGATTACTGGAGTGGTAAAGAATATAATGTTGGATACGACCATGAATATTTTATTCTTGAACCTTATGGTTTTTACGTGTTAGAACCAAGGTGACAATTTTAAAATGGACGTTTTGGCTGAGGGTGATATGCTCAGCATTTCTCATATGCAGTTAGTTTTGGCAATGGCCCCTGTTTCTACAGGGGCCTCCCTTTTTTAAGCACTTAAATTATTAAGGTAAAAACTATTTCTTTAGCAGGGCAGCGCATGATAGTTAGAAATCACTAAATTGTAATTTGATTTTTTAAAGCTATAAAACGGTTGCAATAGCCTTAAAGGCCAACTTAAAAATTATCAGTTTAAATATTAAAAATTCACACCAGTTTGGTGTGCCGCAAATAATGAAGACATTGATTTGTACAAAGCCGGGTGAATTTAACTATGGCGAAAAAGAACTTCCGGTATTACAAAAAGCACATGCTATAATAAAAATTAAACGCATTGGCATTTGCGGCACCGACCTGCATGCGTTTGAAGGCACCCAGCCTTTTTTTGAATATCCCAGAATTTTAGGACATGAATTGGCAGGAGAGTTGATTGAGTTTGATGATGCACCGGGATTTGAAAAAGGAGAAACCGTAAGCTTTATCCCTTATTTTAAATGCGGTACCTGCATTGCCTGCCGCAATGGATTACCTAACTGCTGTGCAGCAATAAAAGTTTGCGGTGTACATGTTGATGGCGGCTTTGCAGAATATTTACAAGTGCCTTCTTACGCTTTATTACATGGCGAAGGATTGGGCTTTGATGAACTGGCATTGGTAGAACCACTGGCAATTGGTGCACATAGTGTGAGAAGGGCAGCTGTAAAAAAAGATGAATTTGTTTTGGTGGTAGGCGCCGGCCCGATAGGCCTGGGCATTGCCGAATTTGCAAGAATAGCAGGCGGCAATGTAATTGTTGTGGATGTAAATGATAAACGGTTAAACTTTTGTGCATCAAAATTAAAAATTACACATACCATTAACCCGTTACAGGAAGATGCACTGGAAAAACTAAAAACAATTACCAATGGAGATATGCCAACTGTGGTAATTGACGCTACCGGAAATCAAAAAGCTATTATAAATGCATTTCAATATATGGCGCATGGCGCAAGATATGTATTGGTAGGATTGCAGAAAGGAGAGATCAGTTTCAGTCATCCTGAGTTTCATAAACGGGAAGCTACATTAATGAGCAGCCGTAATGCAACAAGAGAAGATTTTGAACATGTAATCGCATCTATAAAAAAAGGATTGGTGCAACCGGAAAACTATATCACACATCGTGTAAAATTCAGCGAAGTAAAAGATAATTTCGAAAGCTGGTTAAACCCGGCAACAGGTGTTATAAAAGCGATGGTGGAAATGGAATAAGATCAGTTTAAAGACGATTGCAGTATGAAAAAATATTTTTTCTTTTTGTTGCTTTTTATTGCAGCAAAAGTATATGCTCAGCAGCTAAGTATTACAAATCCTCAATGCGAAAGCAAAACTGCTCCTGTTGGTATTGACAGGGTAATGCCAAAATTCAGCTGGCAACTGCAATCCACACAGCGTGGCGTTATACAAAAAGCTTACAGAATTTTAGTTGCAGATAAAAGAGAATTGCTTGAAAAAAAACAGGGCAATATCTGGGATTCTAAAAAGATCAGCTCCGGTCAATCCATACAGATTTTATTTAAAGGGAATAGATTAAAACCTGCCACAACCTATTTTTGGAAAGTACAGGTTTGGGATAATAAAAATGCCGTGGCATATAGCGAGGTAGAAAATTTTACCACCGGATTATTTACAAAACAGGATTGGAGCAACGCAACTTGGATTGGGTACGAAGAAATACCCGATTCATTAATTACAGTGCCCGGTGTGCATGCACCTGATACCAAAAGAGTATTAGGCCCCGATAAATTAAAACAAAGGGTTATTGTACCCATGTTTAGAAAATCATTTACCGTAAACAAAACAATAAACAATGCTACAATCTTCATCAGCGGCTTAGGCCAATATGAAATGACAATTAACGGTAAAAAAATAGGTAACAGTTTTTTAGCACCCGGCTGGACGCATTACAATAAACGGGTGTTATATAATACGTACAATGTTACGGCTGATTTAAAAAACGGAGAGAATGCCATTGGTGTAATTGTGGGCAATGGTTTCTTTAATGTCAGCAGGGAGCGATACATCAAACTGGCCATTGCTTATGGTTATCCAAAATTGATCTGTAAAATGATCATCACTTATGCAGATGGAACGTCATCAATAATTGTAAGTGACAATACATGGAAAACAATGCCATCGCCAATTACATTCAGCAGTATTTATGGTGGCGAAGATTATGATGCTAATTTAGAACAACAGGGATGGGATAAAAGTGGCTATGATGATACCTCATGGAAAAATGCATTGCCGGTAAAAGCACCAAAAGGATTGCTGGAAGCAGAAGCAGATTACCCTGTAAAAGTGAATGAAGTGTTGCAGGTAAAAACAATTAATAAACCTAAAGACAGCGTTTATGTTTACGACTTCGGACAAAATTTGTCAGGCATAGTTGAATTAAAAGTAAAAGGAAAGAAAGGGCAGGTGGTTAAATTATCTGCTGCAGAATTATTGAATAGTAAAATGCTGGCCAATCAAAATGCAACAGGCAGGCCGAATTATTTTTTATATACTTTAAAAGGTAATGGTATTGAAACCTGGCAACCACGTTTTACTTATACAGGCTTCAGGTATGTGCAGGTAGAAGGTGCCGTGCCTGATACTGCAACTGTTACCGGCGATTTTGCAACCATCATCAGCATTACTTCTTTACACACTGCCAACAGTGCGCCTGCGGCAGGTACATTTTCATGTTCAAATGAACTGTTTAATAAAATAAATGAACTGATTAAATGGGCTATAAAAAGTAATTTACAAAGTGTGGTTACCGATTGTCCGCACAGGGAAAAATTAAGCTGGCTCGAACAGGATTATTTAATGGGCGGCTCCATCAAATCTAATTATAATGTATATCACCTGTATAAAAAATTAGTGCATGATATGATGGATGCACAAACTACAGATGGCCTGGTACCAGATATTACTCCTGAGTTTGCTTTTTTTGATGATAAAGGTTTTGGTTTCAGAGATTCGCCTGAATGGGGAAGTGCTTCGGTAATTGTGCCATGGCTGTTATATAAATGGTATGGCGATATTGATATTGTTAAAGAAGCGTATCCCATGATGACAAAATATATTGCTTACCTGCAAAAAAAATCGAACAATAATATTTTAGATTATGGTTTAGGCGATTGGTATGATTATGGCCCCAAGCCACCGGGAGTGGCACAGCTTACACCAAAAGCATTAACTGCAACTGCAATTTATTTTTATGATGTACAATTGATTTCAACCATTGCAAAGTTGTTGGGTAAAAAAGAAGACGCATTAAAATATCAAAACCTTGCAGTAAATATAAAGACAACTTTCAACGATACCTTTTTTAATGCTCAAACAAAAGTGTATAGCACCGGCAGCCAAACAGCAATGGCGATGCCATTAAGTGTTGGGCTTGTTGCAGCAAAAGACCAAGATGCCGTAATGAAAAATATGGTGGACTCAATAAACACTTCAGGCAAAAAACTTACTGCTGGTGATATAGGCTTTCATTTTTTAATACAGGCCTTGCATGATGGCGGAGCATCGCAACTCATTTATGATATGAATTGTCGTGACGATGTGCCGGGCTATGGCTACCAATTAAAAAAGGGCGCTACAGCTTTAACAGAGTCGTGGCCTGCTTTGGCAGAAGTGTCTAACAATCATTTAATGCTCGGCCATATCATGCAGTGGTTTTACGAAGGGTTAGGAGGAATTAACCAGTCGGAAGACTCTTATGGCTATAAAAAAATCATCATTAAACCCGAAATAGTGGGAGATATTAATTTTGTGAATGCCAGCCAGCAAACTGTGTATGGTAATATTGTAAGCCAGTGGGAAAAAAAGGCTGCATCATTTAGTTTAGCTATAGAGATACCCGTAAATACTACAGCTGTTATTTATTTGCCTGCTGTAAAAAGCAATACTGTTTTTGAAAACGGTAAATTAATAACTGCACAAAAACAAATTAAGGTTTTGGGATTTGAAAAAGACCGGGTAAAAGTGCAGGTGGGATCAGGGCAATATCATTTTGTCGTAAATTAAATGCTTTAATATTTTTTATAAAGAAACAGGTTATGCAATTAAGAACATTAGGAAAAACGGGAATTGAAGTTTCTGCCATAAGTATCGGTACCTGGCAGGTCGGCGGCAAATGGGGCAGTAGTTTTGACGATGCCAATGCAGACACCATTTTAAATAAAGCTATCGACTCCGGTATTAATTTTATTGATACAGCAGATGTGTATAGTGATGGAGAAAGTGAAAAGGCAGTAGGTAGAATTGTAAAAAGCCGCAGCGAAAAAATTTATATAGCCACCAAGTGCGGTAGGCAAATTCAGCCGCATGTGAATGAGGGCTATCAACCTGCAGTATTAAGAAAATATGTGGAAGACAGCTTAAAAAGATTGCAGTTGGAAACAATTGACCTGATTCAGTTGCACTGCCCACCTGTACAAGTATATTACAGGCCAGAATTTTTTGAATTGTTTGATATGCTGAAACAAGAAGGTAAAATTCAAAATCTTGGTGTAAGTGTAGAGAAGGTGGAAGAAGCGCTAAAGGCAATTGAATATGATAATGTGAGTACGGTGCAGATCATTTTCAACATGTTCAGGCAACGGCCTGCTGAATTATTTTTCAGCGAAGCAAAGAAAAAAAATATCGGCATTATTGTAAGGGTGCCATTAGCCAGTGGATTATTGACAGGAAAATTTTCTGCACAATCAAGTTTTACAGATGGAGATCACCGCCAATTCAACCGTAATGGCGAGGCATTTGATAAAGGAGAAACTTTTTCGGGAATAGATTATGCAACAGGACTGGCGGCAGTGGAAGCACTGAAAGAAATATTTCCGGGGCAAACTAACCTGGCACCCATTGCATTAAAATGGATACTGCAGTTTGATGCAGTGAGTTGTATTATACCCGGCGCATCAAATATTAAACAAGTAGATTCGAATATAAGTGCATTGCAAATGCCAAATTTTACGGCAGAACAACTGGCAGCAGTACAACAGGTGTATGAAAAGTATATTAAAAAAGCTGTTCACCAGTTATGGTAAAATAAAATTGTATTAGTGTAATAAAAACGATTGTATATGAATCAGGGGATAATTGATACCCACATCCATGTATGGAATTTTGAGAAAGCGGAATACGACTGGCTTAAAAATGATACGTCTGTTTTAAAACGAACTTATCATATTGAAGAAATTGAAGCAGAGCGAAACGCAGTTGGTATTACAGGCGGTGTGTTGGTACAAGCCAGTAATAATGTACAGGATACCGACTGGATGCTGGAAGTAGCTGATAACACCGATTGGGTAAAAGGTGTGGTAGGTTGGTTGCCACTAATGCAGCCAGACGAAACAGAAAGGTTGCTTAATAATGGTTACCTGAAAAATAATTATTATAAAGGCATCCGTCATTTAATACATGACGAGCCAAATGCCGATTGGTTATTGCAGGAAACAGTAATAAAGAGTTTAAAGATACTGGCTAAAAATAATTTACCTTTTGATGTGGTAGGCGTATTGCCGGCACATATTGAAACTGTTTTAACTGTTGCCGATAAAGTACCGGAATTAAAAATGATTTTCGATCATTTGAACCAGCCACCCATTGCAACAAAAGAAAAGTTTGGTGAATGGGGAATACTGATAAAAGAGGCTGCAGCTAATAAAAATTTTTATGCAAAAATTTCAGGACTGGGTACTACAACAAAAAATTTAACCGGGTGGACAGGGGATGATATTAAACCCTTTGTTGAATTTACGCTGGAAAATTTTGGAACAGACCGCTGCCTTTGTGGCGGAGACTGGCCGGTAGCTTTATTAGCCGGCAGTTATACTAAGACATGGACGGAATATAAAAATGTATTAGGTTCATTATTAGATGACGCAGAACTTGAAAAAGTATATGCTTTAAATGCAACGCAATTTTACAAATTATAATTTTATTTTAAACAATAATAAAACACTCAAGCATGTCATTAACCAACACCGGATCAGCCATTACAACTGCCACAACTGAAGCAGGTAAAAAAAATAAATACCTGGTGCCATTTATATTAGTGGCTTTTTTATTTTTCCTGTGGGGCATGGTGCATAATCTTGATGGTATTTTAATTCCGCATTTGAAAAAAGCATGTGAATTAAGCAATGCACAATCTACCTTAATTGATGTGGCTATTTTCTTTGCTTATTTTTTAATGGCTATTCCTGCAGGGATGATCTTAAAAAAATGGGGTTACAAAAACGGTATTATTGTTGGGTTGATTTTAGCCGGCATTGGCGCATTTTTATTTGTACCTGCTGCTAACAGCCGTACTTACGAAATATTTTTGCTGGCTTTGTTTATTATTGGTTGCGGCATTACTATTTTAGAAACAGCCGCCAATCCATATGCAGCAATACTTGGCGACGAAAAAGGAGCAAGTACAAGATTGAATTTAGGTGCATCCATCAATGGACTGGCTGTATTTATTGCCCCGGTAATAGGCGCTAAATTTATTTTATCAGGTGTTGAACATACTAAAGAAGAATTGTTGAAAATGCCGGTTACAGAAAAGCTTGCTTATTTAAATATGGAATCTGCATCTGTTAAAACACCCTATATTTTTATTGCCTGCGGATTTTTACTGGTTGCAGTTTTATTTTATTTCTTTCATTTACCCGAGGTAAAAGATGATAATAAAACAGCTAAGTTTTCTGAATTTGTAAAAGCATTCCGGCATAAACATTTATCATGGGCTGTATTTGCACAATTTGCTTATGTGGGTGCACAGGTTTGTGTAACCAGTTTTTTTGTGCGTATGGCAATTAAAGGCGGTGGCGTGGATGAAAAAACCGCAGGGTATTATTTAGGTACTATTTATGGTGTTTTATTTTTGGCTGGCCGTTTTATCGGTACACTGCTAACTAAGTATATTGCATCGCATAAATTACTTACCATTTACGCTATTATGGCATCTTTACTTTGCTTACTGGCTATATTTGGAAATGGTAGTATTGTTATTTATGCTTTAGGTGCAATGGGTTTTTTTATGTCCATTATGTTTCCAACCATTTTTGCATTGGGCCTGGTAAACCTGGGCCACGAAACAAAAATTGGTGGCTCACTTTTGGTAATGGCAATTGTGGGTGGCGCTATTTTCCCTTTTATAATGGGCCGCATTATTGATATGTATAATGATAATATCCAGGCTGGGTATGTAGTGCCACTGGTTTGCTTTTTAGTTATAATATACTTTGGTATCCGTGGCTATAAAGTACAGGAACCAGAACAGCATATAGAATTGGACTAAATTTATAATTCCCTGAAATTTATTTCTTTTTTCTTGCATCAATATTCTGAAAAAAGAAAACTCTTGCTGCATTAATATTCCGGTATTTATTTCCGGCTGCGGTTTGCACAAATATATTTGAATAACCAAACTGTAAGTTATTCTGTTCGGTTAACTGGTATTTTAGTCCAAGGAAGAAACGGTTCTGATCAAAATAATTATTTACTATTTGTTTACCGAAGTTGAGATGTACTTCATCATTGATAATAAAGAACCAGGCTTTAGGTACAATACCTTTTTTGGTTAATGGAATTTCGTACCATATATTATACCGCAGCTTCCAGTTAAAGCTGCTGCCATCAGCTAAAGTAGAATCGTTTAGTATTTTACGGCGGTAACGTTCTTCCAGTCTAAACCACTGCATCATTCTTTTTTTGCCATACTTGGTATGCCATTGCAGCTGTTGCCAGGGGCGGTGTTCCGGTTGCGAAATCTTTTTATGGGCATCTGCCGGAAAATGATTTACATAAGCATATCCCAATGTAAACTTTGTTACATCATTAATATAATAGGTTAAGCCCAGCCTTACAATACCTGTCGAAAAATTTGTTGCAAAATCTTCTTTTGTTCGCAGGTGCAAATCTGTCCATAGCCCCAACTTATTGGTAAACCGGGTTTGGTTAAAATAGCCCAACCAGATTTGATTTACATTTTCGGTTTGTTTTGTTTGGGCATTTACATTGCTGCAAAGGAACAGGGTAGTAGCTAACAAAATAATTCTAATAGTGGTCATTTTATTTTTCATTTGAACGAAGTGGTATTTACTGCAAGTTATACCAATTATAAATATTAGAAAACACACTCAATATTATCCGAACCTAATTAATCGTATAATGCCGCCATAATTAAAGTTCCAGACTAAATAATATTTATCAGCGGTATTATTATTTTTTCTTTTGACGCTCTGAATGGATTCGAACCACCATCTGTAATTTATGAGATCACTTAGCCTCCAAAGGCCAGAGCTGTAAAATAAGCCCCCTTAAGAATAAGGGCGCTTTCTGTTTAACGATTGTATGTGATGTTCTGATAATCGTTTTAGTTTAGCCTGTTAATTTTTTGTATTAAAAAGCACTGATCTTTAATTTCATTTTTTGTGACGCCCCGGTTGGATTCGAACCAACGTACAAGATTTTGCAGATCCATACCTGTCCACTCGGCCACGGGGCTGTATAAAGCCCTCCTAAGAATAGGGGCGCTTTCTGTTTAACGATTGTATGTCATGCTAGAATGAAAACTATTTCTGTTACTTAATAAATTACTGTAGTCACAACTTTATAAGATGAACTGTAATCAAAATGAGTATCTTAAAGTTACTCCGTAAGTTTTCTGGTCGCCTAAAACAGCACCAATCTGTCCTGCATTACCACCGGCAATTAATAATTGTTCATAATAATCTTTATTAAACAAATTACGACCCCAGATATATGCTGATAAACCTTTAGCTGCTTTAACACCAATTCTTCCATTAACTAAAGTATAGCCATCAACATTTAAATATGATGATGGAGTTGCAGACGAAGAAAAAGAAGAACGATAAAAACTTTCCACTGCAACAAAAAAGTTACTTGTATTACCTAAAAATACAACTGGTGTTGTAAACTCACCACCAACTGATCCTGCCCATTTAGAAATACCAGGAAGTGCAGCGCCGGAAATATCCACAAATGCTGAATCCAGGTTACTTACTTTAGTTTTTAAACCAGTATTTTCCAGCGGCAGCGGCGCATTAGTAAATTTTACATATCTGGCATCTGTATATGACAAGGCTCCGCTGAAAGAAAAATGATTATTTACCCTGTAATTTCCATCTAACTCTAAGCCTTTTACATTTACTTTTTCGGCATTGGCTATGTAGCCACGATTAACACCTAACTGAGCGGATTGCACATTGGTTTGATAATCTTTAATGTCTGAATTATGGTAAGTCAGGTTTAAAATTAAATTATCTATCAGTGTGGTTTTAATACCGACCTGTATGCTCTTAACATCTTCTGGTTTTATTACTGCTACAGAACTATCGGGTCTTCCATTAGAAAGATTTGGTAAGCCTGCCACATTAACACCTACCGGTTTAAAGCTGGTTGAATAAGTTGCAAATGCATTGATACGTTTAGAAGGTTTATAAGCAAGCGTTAACTGGTAGGTAAAATTATTTTCACTTGCATCGGCTGTATATGCCTGGCTTGAATACACACCATTTTTAAAACCTTGCAGTGTTGTTTTATTGGCAGTTGAACCACTATATGTAGCAGTATCTAAGCCACCATATGTAACACGTTGGTAATTCACATCTTTTTCATCATAATTGTAACGTACTCCCGGTAATACATGGAATTTATCTGTTACTTTCCAATCTACGTTAGCAAATACTGCAGCACTCTTTGATTTGATTGAAGCATTTGTTCTGATACCATAACCATTCAGCAAACCCGGTGTCTGCCATAAACTACTTGTTGAACTTTGTGAAAAACGCCATTGATCTTTACCCGATTCTTCAGTGCCGGTAATTTTAACTTCCTGGTCAATAAAGAATAAACCAACTACACCACTCAAACGATTGGAAAATTCACCTGCATAACGAAACTCCTGTGACCAGTTTTTATGTTTAGCAGGATTTTGAGACTTTGCTAATGCCTGCAAGCCTGTAAAGTCCCTGTCATTTGACGGATCCCAATTCCAATAACGCCATGCTGTAGTTGAAGTTAATGTGCCCGGACCTATTTTACTATCAACATTCAATGAAACACCTCCCAGATCAGTGTTAGAATTCCAAGGCACATCATGATCAATTTTTCTATCAAAAGCATTCCTGCTTGGCAGTTGATAATTAAGCGCTGCAATGATTGAATCAAATTGACGGTAACCGGGGCGTTTTGTTGGCGCCACACCTGCTACTACCTGGGCATAACCATCGGGGCGTTGACGGGAATTATCTCCACTTAATGTAATAGATGTTTTGTCTGATATTTTGTACAACAACTGCCCACGAAAGCCCAGGTTATTAATATCGTTAGTACGTTTCAATGTACGTACGTTCTCAACTAAGCCATCACGCTGTGTGCCTGAAAAAGAAAAACGTCCTGCCAGTCTCTTGCTTATTGGGCCTGTTATTGAAGTTTTAGCCTGAACGTAACCCAAATTACCATAGCTTACTTCAAAAGTACCACCCTGTGTAAAACCTGGCTTACGGGATGTTATACTTATTGCGCCAGCCGTTGTGTTTTTACCATATAGTGTTCCCTGCGGACCACGTAATACTTCAATCTGGTTAACATCAATAAAATCAAATGTTGCTGCAGCAGGGCGGGCATAGTAAACACCATCCACATAAATACCAACGCCGGGGTCAAGACCATCATTGGTAAGACCAAATGGAGAACCAAGTCCACGAATATTAACACCTGTGTTACGTGGGTTAGATGTATATAATTGAACCGATGGAATCAACTCTTTTACACGGTTAACATTAAAGGCACCTGCATCTTCCACTTGTTTACCTCCAATTACTGTAATGGGAATAGGAACTTCCTGCAATACTTCCTTGCGGCGGCGTGATGTAATAACTACAGTATCGATTTGAAAAAGTGATTGCAGGTGAATTACAAAACCTGTTGCGGCAGCATTATTTTTTACCAAATAGTTAACCGGGGTATAACCTGCAGAAGTAACAAGGATGGTAAATGGAAATTTTTGTGTAACTGTTAAAGAAAATTGTCCTGAAGCATCAGCAATAGTACCCGCTGCTGTTCCTTTAACTGAAATACTTGCGGCAGCAATTGCTTCTGATTTTTCGCCAACCACACGGCCGCTGACAGTTACGGGGGTTGTTTGCTGAGCAATAATAAATACGGGTGCCGTTAAAAAAATGGCAATAAGAATCCTTTTCATTAGTTGGTAATGTTTAAAAGTTGTAAGTCTATAAAAATAGTAGACTAATTAAATAAAAAATTTTGTAATTAATGGCGCATACAACAACATCGCATTCGGGTGTCGTGTGCCAGGTATGTAGTGTATTTGTAAAGCATAAAATAAATATAGAGCAAAAGTAGGGGTAAATTATTAGTCCACCAAAATTATAGACTTTAATTTTATTTTTTTATTCGGGCAATAAAATTTTAATATTCTCTTGAAAATTTATTTTCTAATAACTTTTCCTTGAATACAGATTTAAAGAACCAGGCAAAAGTGAGGATGACAGCCCGGGTATCAGCCTTGCTGTAACGGTAGTGAGAAAAAGTCGCAGTATTATTAATGTAGCCACTTTTAAACGTGTTGAAAACATCTGTAACTGTTACACCCAGGCGTGCATTGCCCTTACCTAATTTTTGCTGAAAGCCAAGGTCAGCAAAATATTGCGCTATGCGTTTTCCCTGTGGTGTGGCTAACACAGAATTGTAATTGCCGGTAACCTGTAATTTGCCACTGTGCCATATCGTAAAATTATTAATCAGTTTTGCATACCAGCCAAAAGCATTTTGCACTGCATCGGTAGAAATATTGCTACCATTTAATTGCTGCTGAAATAAAGATACACTGGCATTAAAATCATACACTTTAGCAACCTTCACGCTGATAATATTTTCAATACCATAAGTTACCGCACTACCGATATTTACCGGGTAAGTAAGGTTGATGCCATTTGATTGTGACAGTATATATTGCCGGATAGTGTTAACCGCATACCGGTAAAAAATATTTGCTGAAAGAGAAGTGTTGCTCCATTCTTTACTATAACCCAGTTCTATGGCATGAATAATTTCTGGTTTCAAATTAGGGTTGCCGCTGTGCGGATTTAAAGAATCGGTAATATCAGTAAAAGGATTAAGCTGCCCTAAACCTGGACGGTTAATTCTTTTACCATAGCTGAGTTTAAAATATGTTTCCGGTTTGGTATAATAAATCAAGCTTGCGTTGGGAAATAATTTAAGGTACTGATTGGTAAATTTTGTGCTGTTGTTTTGTGTATGGCCGTTGTTAAAAATCTGCTCTGCCCTTAAGCCCAAATCATACTTCCAGTTTTGTTTTACTGCACTGCCAAAGCTGGAACTGTAGATTGCATATACAGCATGTACCTGTTCTTTAAATTTAAAAATATTACTGGCAGCAGTATTAATAAGATACAAGCTGTTTAATAAATCTGCTGTTTCATAATCTGCAGTAATATGCCTTACAATTGCTTTATACCCTGTTTCTATCTGCGCTTTTTTAGATACAGGAAATGCGTAATCTATTTTTGCTGCAGTTGTATTTCCCTTTTCATAATTATGTGTTTTTTCAAACCAGGCGTTACCAGAGGGTACATCAAATTTGTCTAACGATTGCGAAGTAATAGCTGTATTCTCCCTGTCGTTATCAAATGATGAAATTATACTTGCGGTTAACGATTTTTGTTCGGTATTAAATTTTTTGCTGTAATCTAAGGCAAACTCTGCCACTTTACTGCGCCCAAGTTCCAGGGAATGCCGGTTTGTGTTTGCATTTAAAATATTATTCTGTTTATATACTGCTGTGTTTAAACTTTCATTATTATCCTGCCCTTCCAGGTTGCCCACGGCTTCAAAAGAAAAACTGTTGGCGGCATTGGGAGAAAAGTCAAGATTAAATTTGAGGTTTTGTAACCGCTCCACCCTTTTATCTTTACGGTTTTGATTGAGTAAGTAAGTATCGGGTAAGTAAAAATTAGTACGGCTGCCATTAATATTTCTGGTTCTGCCGGCAAAGCGGTTATCGTAGCCCAGGCCAAGATTTACTTTTTTTGTTTTATGGTTTACCAGTACCGAACTGTTTATTCTGCCCCTGCTGCCAAGCCCTGTACCCAATGCCAGTGCTCCATTGGTGCCATTCTGTTTATTTTTTTTGAGTTTAATATTAATAATGCCGCTTTCTGCATTAGCATCGTATTTTGCAGTTGGGTTGTTAATAATTTCAATACTCTCTATGCTGCTGGCCGGTATCTGGTCAGGATTGGTTAAGTTAGAGTTTCTGCCATTAATTAATATTAGTGGTGCTTTACCTCTTAATGTAAGTGCGCCTTCCGCATCAACCGAAACTGTTGGTGTGTTTTTAAGTAAATCGGTAGCAGTACCTCCGGTTGCAGTAATGTTTGCTGCTGCATTTATAATAAAACCCTGCGGTGTTTTTTCAATAAGTTTTTTTTGTGATGTTACTGTAACAGCTTGCAGAAAATTGGCATCTTTCATCATGATGTAATTTTCTATTTTTATTACAGGTAAATTTTCTGTTACCGATATTTTTGCTGCTACAGCTTTATAACCTATTAAACTGAATTTTATAAGATAATCGCCCCATTCAATATGGTTGAAAGAAAACACCCCCGCCGTATCGGTAGTAGTAAAAAAAAGTATCTTATTGGTATCGGTAACTTTTGCTACAGAAACGATAACAAATTCCAGTGGTGTAATTTTATCAATGACGCTGCCAGAAATTTTGCCGGTGCCTTGCGCCTGTAAAACTGGTGATACAAAACAAAGTAAAGTGAGTATAAAAAACTTAAGTGAAAACTTATTGACGGGCATCAAAATATTTTCTTTAAAGGTACTATTAAAAGATAAACCTGTGCAGCTGTTAGAGGATAGAGGTTTCAAGGGAATTTATAACTACTACCTGATCAGTTTAACAGCTGTGTTTAATCGTTGGGCAGCATTATCCCAGTTAATAATATTAAACAATGCATCTACAAAATCAGCCCTTTTGTTTTTATATTTCAGATAATAGGAGTGTTCCCAAACATCAATTACTAATAATGGGATAACACCCCATTGTGTTAATTTTTCATGGTTTTCGCATTGTAAAATTATGAGCTTATCAGAATATGGCTGGTAACCCAAAATTCCCCATCCATTGCCGTCTACATTTTTAGAAGTGGCGGCTAAGTACAATTTTAATTTATCGTAACTGCCAAAATCTTTTTCAATACGTTTAAGTAAGTCGCCGGAGGGGCCTGTTTTTTTATTGGTTAGATTAGTCCAGAAAATGGAATGCAGTACATGTGATGAAAAATGGTACGATAATTTTTTTGTCCAGTAATCCACAGTTTCAAAATTGTTTTCGTCAATTGCCTTTTTTATCATCTGCAAATCCTTGTTAGCAGCTTTTACTGCACCGCCATGATGAAAAGTGTGATGGAGATGCACTGTCTCTGCATCCATAAAAGGCTCTAAAAAATTTTCGCTGTATGGTAATGGGTGATGAAAGTAATTGCCATTAGCATCTACTAATTTATCAATATCGTTATCAGTTAAGTTTTTTGCAAATGCATTGGTAGTGCCAAATACTGTTGCAGCACCTGCCAAAGTACCGGCTTTTAGAAAGCTTTTTCTGTTCATATAAATGATTTTATAAGTACGCCAAGTATTGCAGCAGCAAGAATAATATACGGCTCCTGAATTTTCTTTGCGTAAAGTACCACTAATATGGTAGAAACTGAAATTGCAGCGGCAATAAAGTCAACCGAGTTGTTGTGAATGATTGTTCTTTGTGCAATAACAATTACCGCACCCGCTAATGCACCTACAACAGCGGCAGTAATGCCATCCACAAATGCTTTTATCGGTTTGTTTTTTGCAATTTTATGAAAGTAGGGTGCTGGAATAACTGTAAATAAATAACAAGGTAAAAATGTTGCAGCGGCTGCTACACATGCGCCGGGAAAACCGGCAACTAAATAGCCAATAAAACCAACTGTAATAACAACAGGGCCGGGAGTTATCATGGCAACAGCAACGGCATCTACAAACTGCTGTTCGGTAAGCCAGTGATTTTCTGTAACAACACCACTGTGTAAAAAGGGAACAATGGCTAAACCACTGCCAAAAACAAATGCACCTGCTTTAGTAAAAAAGAGGGCTATTTTTTGCAGTGTGGAATATTGAAAATCCCAAAAGCCGATTTGCAGAAGAATGAAACAGTTTGCTAAATTGTTTTTGGAAAACCTGGGCGGTGCTTTAATAAGCATATATAAAATACCTATACCTATAAACAGCAGTATGTTTTCATTTTCTGTAATGAATGTAATAACTCCAGCAATAACAAAAAACAGCCACAATAACCAGTTTGCTTTAAATGACTGAATATTAAATTTCCCAATTGATTTTACAGTTAGTTTATAAGAACTGATAATAATAATGCCAATTACAGCTGCACCCACGCCATAAAAAACAGCATGCATCCAGGGTAAGCCGCCAAAGAGTTTGTAAGCCATACCTAATAACACTACCATGATAAAAGATGGCAAAATAAATGCAAGCCCCGCTAAGGTGGCACCCATAATGCGGTAATGTACAAAGCCGAGATAGATACCAAGTTGAGCAGCTAATGGGCCTGGTGCCAGTTGCGCTAATGCAAGCCCTTGTTTATATTCATCTTCTGAGATCCATTTTTTTGTTTCTACTAAATCTTTGTGCATGTAACCCACTAATGCAACTGGCCCGCCAAAGCCGGTGCTGCCGAGTTTTAAAAAATATTTTATTAAAGCAGATAGTGAGTAAGAAGGTTTTGTTTGCATATTTTTTATTGCTTTAATCTATGCAGTAATAAAAGTTCAACAGCGGTATGCGGCACAAGAGTGCGACGCAAGAATGTTAAATAGTATTACAAATGCCGGTTACAAAAATATTGCCCTGTAAATTGTTATAGCACCCATAACAATTACCACGCAGCCAACAATAACAAACATTTTTTTTGTAGGCAGTTTTGCTGTAAGCATTGCAGAAAAGGGTGCAGTAATTACACCGCCAATTAATAAGCCAGCCACAATATTCCAGTGATGAATACCCACCGTAAAAATAAAAGTAATGGCACTGGCAACAGTTAAAATAAATTTTGCCATGGTAGAACTGCCAATTACATATCGTGGTGTATGCCCATTTTTAATAAAAGTTCCGGTAACAAGTGGGCCCCAGCCCCCGCCGCCAAATGAATCGATAAAGCCGCCTATTAAACCCAAAGCAGTAATATTTGTTTTTTTCTTTTCTCCGTTTTTAGATTTTCTTTTAAACGCATTTTGTAAAATACGTATACCCAGATACATGGTGTAAGCTGCAATAAATGGTTTGGTCATTTTTGCATAGCGTTCACCTACGTAAGATAATGCGATGGCACCTAATACAGCGCCGATTACAGCAGGAATGGCAAGAGCTTTTACCAGCTTTTTATTTATATTGCCCAGTTGCCAATGGCTTATAGTGCCTGCCGCACTGGTAAATGATTCGGCAGAATGAATACTGGCGCTGATAACCGGCGGTGGCACATTTAAAATTAATAAAATGGTTGTGCATATTACTCCATATCCCATGCCCATGGAGCCTGCTACAACTTCTGCAAAAAATCCAACCAGCAGCATCCAGTAAAATAAATAATTGTCTTTGTGCAGTGCTGCCTGTAATGAAGTAAG
>JAYVJU010000112.1:0-8260 GCA_043769035.1 Ferruginibacter sp. | reverse complement strand
TATTATAAAGAAGAAAAATACTCTGTTCGTGACAATGGAGGTGTGTTGCGCCATTCGATTGAAGGAAAACGACCACGGCCAACAGACAACAATTGGACTTTTGGCAAACTAAACAGCAAGACAGGTTATTTGGAAGTTGCTTCAGTTCGTATTCACAGAATAGTTGCGACCGCATTTCATGGGGAACCGCCAACAAAAGAACACGTTGTTGACCATATTGACACAAACAAACAAAATAACCGACCGGAGAATCTACGTTGGGTAACAAGATTAGAAAACATCTTGCTTAACCCAATCACAGCAAGACGTATTGAACTTGTTTGTGGAAGTGTAGAAGCATTTCTTGCCGACCCTTCAAAATTTCGTGACAAATTTCAAGAGCCAAACTATGAGTGGATGTGTGCCGTTTCAGTAGAAGAGGCTCAAGTAAGTTTAGAGCGAATGCAGTCTTGGGCAAAAAGTGACAAGCCATTACAAGGAGGTTCATTAGGAGAATGGATATTTAATCGAGAAATTGTTCAAACCCCACCTGCTAGACAACCCAATTACATAATGTCTAAAACTCCTAATGCAGCACAACGCATTATTACCATTTATGATAAACCAAACGAATATCCAAGCACTCCACAAGCGTTTAAAGGAAATCCATTGATGGCATATTACGAGAGTTTGAACGAGGGAGCGACTTTCTTTCGAAACCATAATGGAAAATATACAGTTGTGAAAAGCGGATTTTCTAAAGATAGGCAGACTCTATATGTAATGACAAAGTCTGCTTATGTATGGAGTGAACGAGAGGATGGAGAATATATCCCTGTACCCATAGCTGAACTTCCGGAAAAAATTTCTAATGAGGATTTGCCTCATTCACTTACGGAAATAACTTATGAAGATGATTTATTTGTGCATGCAAAGATGGAATTGGGTTTTCACCCGACGGAAGAGTTGGAAGAATTATTCACCAACTATACAGAAGGACTATAGTGTATTCCTCTTAGCCCTTGGTATCACGAAGCCCGCCGCAACGCCGTTGGTATGCAGGGTTGGGCAATGTGTGTAAGCGTACCAACAACACTGCGTACTGGCACAAAAAACAAACTCAAATAATGTATTAAATCAGTTACAACCTTTGCAACAATGTTGTTGGTACGCCTTCGCTCTTTATCCTTGCTTCGATACCAACAACGGCGTTTGTTGATGCAACGAGGGTTCCCTTCTTGCCTTGGCCTTGGCTCACGAGCCATTCGCAAAAATCTTCGCTCCAATAAAATCTCAATAGTAACATTTCGTACATGTTAGCCCCGCCAAGTCGAAGAACTATAATTGTTTGTTTTTTAATGCGAAAAAGTAAATAGGTAGTCATTGCCGCCCTGTACTGTATGCATCTTAAGTTCTGTAGCTGTTATGGATGTTACAGAATACTCAAAAGTGCTTCCGGCGGAAAGTCCGCTGGTAATTACAGTTTCTACAATTGTTTCATTATTTTTAAAACTCCAGCTACCCGATTGAAAAACCTGAGGATCAGTATTACTGCATTTTGTTGCACCAGCATTTCCCTCAAAACTCATATCAGCTTTATACACAAAATTGTCGTCTTTGTAGCAGGCAGACATGGGGGCGAAATTATCTTGTTCCGCACCAGTTGATAAATTCTTTTGAATAAATGCAGTAAGCTTCCATGGCTGCTTTGTAATTAATTCAGTTTTTGAAAGTTCTTTATCTTTTTTGCAAGAGCTTAGTATTACTATTGCGGTAAGTAATCCAATAATAGATTTTGTATTTTTTTTCATAACCACGGTTTATAGTTTTTGATAAGTAATTGTTCCCTGCCCCTCTGTACCTACCCATATCATTTTATTGCCAGATATACTGATGCTGTAAGCTTGCCCCACAGCAAAATCTTTAAAGGTTGATATGGTAATTTTATTCCCTTGCACCCGCCAGTTGGTTTTGCTGTAAAGTTTCTCCTGTATTTTTTTATAGCCTTCGTCACAACCACTGGCGGCTGCATTAAGGCGGAAGGTTTTGTCTTCGTTTATTTCCCACACAATTTTTGCGGCACAGGGCTTTTGGTTTAACAATGCTTTTTGACTGTCAAACGTTTGCCCGTCGTAACTGCTTACATGAGATATTTTTTTCCACTTGCCAACCGGGTTTTGAGAAAATGCTGCAGTTGTAATTATCAGCAGCAGTAATAAGAAAGATATTTTTTTCATTTTTATTTAGTGATTAGTTGAAAATATTTGTGCTCTCCAATATCATTTCTTCCCCCAGCCTTCGGGCCATTTAATAAAATTATCCAGGCTTTGGTAGCCTTCAAAAGTGATGCCTAATTGTCCATTAAGTATGTTGCTTCTAAACTGTTCCCACCTGAAATACCGCCAGTTTTTAAAATCTAAAAAGTAAAAAGTGCTTCTGGTGCCCCAGGATATTTGAAGCCCTGCACCCACGTTTTTCCAATCATATACATTTGGAGCACCTTTATACCAGGTGGCTATTTGTTTTATGTTAGTAGTAGCTTCATAATTATTTGCATCCAGACAAAGCCCCTCGGTAAAATAAAATATGGTTCTATAATGAGCATTATTTGCGCCATTTAGGCCAGTTGGCACTTCGTAACCATCAAAACTACTTTGAGAAAATTTGCCCTGCAATGGTCCACTTTTATAATTGAGGTATAAGTGATACACATTACTTTGTGGGTTACGAACAATAGTATCTTGAATGTATTGGCTGCCGCCATTTGTTTTTAGGGTATATAAAGGGTTCGTCCATTGGTTAAGCAAACCGTGGCCAGGTGCTACCGTAATGTCGGCAGGAAAACCTGTTGCCATTTGATTAATAGATTGTGTGGGTACTACGGTTTCAAAACTATCCCTTACTCCTACAAATTTTAATTGCACTTTAAAATATTTTTTTTCAGCCGTGGTAGTGCTACTTAAATCTAAAAAGGTAATAAAATGCTGAAATGAACCGCCTACGCTTTCTCTACTTATGTAAGCACAAGTGGGTGTATTGGCATGTTTTGCTGTGGCAGCAGTTGTAGTAGTATCTTTTTTGCAAGCAGTTAAATAAAACAGGCTTATTGCAATTAGGTAAAAGAAAAATCGTTTGGTCATAGTTTTAAAGTTTATTCTGTACCAAAGCTAACAGACAGGGTTTGTACAAATAAGCACAACTCTGCAAACAACATAGTTCGTCGGCAGACAGCAGGTTTTGGGTTATATTTGATATCGGTTTAAAAGATTTTTACAAAATGAGCAGAATCTATAATTGCATTATTGCCGATGACCATGAAATAGACAGGTTAAGTGTTGCAGCCGCTGTAAAGCGGCATCCGTTTATGCAGGTAAGCGGTATGTACAGTTCTGCCGAAGATGCACTTGCTTCGGTAAATAAAACTTTACCCGATATTGCTTTTTTTGATATTGATATGCCGGGCATATCTGGGCTGCAACTAAGGAAGCAATTGGTGGATATTCCTGTATGTGTATTCATTACTTCTTATCCTGATTATGCAGTGGATAGTTTTGAATTGGCTGCACTTGATTTTATTGTAAAGCCGCTGAAAGCAGACCGTTTTGCAATAACTGCAGAGCGGATTAAAACCTATCTTGAAATAAAACACAAAGCAGACTTGCTTGATGTTACACTGGGTGCTGATACTATTTTTATTAAACAAGGGCATGAGCAGGTAAAATTATCTTTACATGAAGTGATTTACCTGGAAGCATTAAAAGACTATACTATTATTGTTACTGCACAAAACAAATATTCTGTACTCGCCACTTTGGGCAATGTATTAAAACAAAAATCGTTTGAAAAATTTATACGCATACACCGCAGCTATGCTGTGCAACAACATTTTATAGATCGGATAAAGGCACAGGAAATAACAGTTAATAATATAGTACTGCCTGTTGGCAGAAATTATAAAGAAGCGGTAAGTAAACTGAAACCATAATTTTAGATGAAGCTATTATTTTATTTTGCAGCCATATCTTTTTGCTTGTATGGTAATGCACAAAAAACAGGGCGGCCATTGGTAGATTCTTTAATTGCCGAACTGCCTGCAATAAAAAACGATACCCTGAAAGCTAGAACATACAACCGCATTTTTAATGAGCTTACATTTATAAATGCAGATGAGGCCATGCAGTATGCCTACAGGGGTTTGCAATTTGTAAAAGAAATGAAATGGCAAAAGGGAATATCGGTATTTCAAAATAACATTGGTCGTATTTACAGCGATCGTGGAAATTACGATTCTGCTATTTTTTATTTCAATACATCCATAGCAATAGATAAAAAGCTTGGAGAAAAAATAAATATGGCATCCACCTATAATAATATGGGAGTTGCCGCACAAAATATCCACTCAGATTATACAGTAGCAACAGGTTATTATTTTAAAGCATTGCAACTTGCCGAAGAGGTAAAAGATAGTATTCTTATACCCACTTTTTTAAGTAATGTCTCTGGCATTTATAATCTGCAGAAAAATTTTGATAAGGCATTGGAATTTTCCGGCAAAGCTTTGCAACTGTATGATAAAACAGGAAATGCAGACGGAATGGCTGCAACATTTGATAATTTTGGCAACATCTATACGGCAAAAAGTGAATTTAAGCAGGCTGAAGAATATTATAATAAAGCACTTGCACTGTACCAGGAAACAGGGAACAGTGAAGGACTGGCCTCTGTTACTGCTGCTTTGGCAAACGTATATGGAAAAGACTACCGAAAAGTAATTGAAGCAAGAATAAAAGCCCGGGAATTATGGAGCCAGATAAACCTATTTAAAATTAAAGCCATTACAAATACAGGCAACCTTGGCATTGCATATCTTGATATTGTACGCCATGATACCGCACATACAATTCGGTATGGCGATATTATCCCCAACGATAGAAATTTGTTGTTACAAAAGGCAGAACAATATTTGAATGAAGCAATAAGTTATAGCGAACAGGCAGGAGAAGCCGACAACAGGTCGTACTTTTTAGGCGCATTATCAGAGTTGCAGGTGCTTAAAGGGGATTATAAAAATGCGTATTATAATTTTAAGTTTTTTAAAGAAACCGAAGACTCTATTTATTCGCAGGAAAGCAAGAATAAGATAGCCGCCACCGAAAGCCAAAGGGAGATAGATAAAAAAAATAGCGAAATAAAAATAAACCAGCTTGCATTAGCTAACCAGCAAAAAAAAATGTGGGGGTTAATTGCGGGGTTAATTCTTTTTTCAATTATTGGATTTTTAATGTACCGGCAGGTACAGATAAAGAAAAAGAATAACAGCAAGTTGATGCAACTGAATAGTGAACTTGATGAGGCCAATAAAGTAAAAGCAAAATTTTTTGGCATCCTCAGCCACGATTTACGTAACCCTATAGCCAGGTTTGTAACGCTGCTTGATTTGCAAGCTGATGAACCAGATTTATTTAATGCAGCACAAACTGCTGCACATCAAAAAGAAATCAGTCAATCCGCCGGAGCATTGTTAGATACAATGGAAGAAATGTTGTTGTGGAGCAAGGGGCAAATGGAGAATTTTAAGCCGCAGATACAAAAAACTGAAGTGAGTGATTTGTTTGGGTATATTGAAAAATCTTTTATTTCTGTTAAAGGAGTTTCATTTGATTTTATAAATGAACAAACCCTGGTATTAAATACAGACGAGAATTACCTGCAAACTATTATGTATAATCTTACTGCTAACGCAGTAAAAGCAGTAAATAAAAAACCTGATGCAAAAATTGAGTGGAAGGCATTTTTACAAAATGGCAAAACTATACTTTCCATTACAGATAATGGCCCGGGAATTAGTGAGGATTATATAAAAATTTTAAACGCTCCGGCTACTACAGTTAATGCTAAAACTGGTTTTGGCTTGCATTTAATACGGGATTTAGCAAAAGCCATAAATTGTTCTATAACGGTAGAATCAACGCCAGGTAAATCAACATTGTTTTATCTGTTTAAGTGATTTGATGTTGTATTTATTTTCCGCCAACAAGATTTTAATTTAATCGTCCTGATCAAAATTAACGTAACATAACAAAAGCGCAACTGAAGAGGTCTTGTGACATAAGTGTTAAATTTTAGCCCTTGTTATGCAGGGTTGGGCAATGTGTGTAAGCGTACCAACAACACAGCGTACTGCCACAAAAAACAAACTCAAATTAATGTATTAAGTCAGTTACAACCTTTGCAACAATGTTGTTGGTACGCCTTCGCTCATTATCCTTGCTTCGATACCAACAACGGCGTTTGCTGATGCAACGGTGATTCCCAACGTGTCCTCACGAGCCATTCGCTAAAATCTCCGCTGCAATAAAATCTCAATAGTGGCATATCACACAACTGAGCCCCGCCACGGCATCGTTGCCACCGCTCCTACCTCTGCCAGCCTTAACAAAACTTTAAAAAAATATATTTGATGTTTAAACATTAATTATGTAGCTTGCATTAAAATTAAAAACAATGGCAACTACAAAATGGGCAATCGACCCAACACACAGCGAAATACATTTTAAGGTAAAACACCTGATGATCACTACAGTTACAGGCAGTTTTAAAAACTTTACTGGTGCTGCAGAAACAGCCAGCGAAGATTTTTTAAACGCAGCTATCAGCTTTAGTGCCGATACCAACTCGGTAAGTACCGGTAACGAACAGCGTGACGGCCACTTACAAAGTGCCGATTTTTTTGATGCAGAAAAATTTCCAACATTATCATTTGCATCTACCAGCTACACTAAAAAAGGAGATGATGAATTTGCTTTAACCGGGGATTTAACCATTAAAGATGTTACCAAATCTGTAACATTAGCGGTTGAATTTGGCGGCGTGGCAAAAGACCCCTGGGGAAATACAAAAGCAGGCTTTACTTTATCGGGCAAAATAAACCGTAAAGATTTTGGCCTTAACTGGAATGCAGTTACAGAAGCCGGCGGCTTACTGGTAAGTGAAGAGGTGAAAATATCTGCAGAAATACAGTTGGTACAACAGGTTGAAGCAGCCATTACAGCACAGGAAGCTGCTGTATAAGCTGTTTGCCTAAACAATAAATTTTATACCGTTACCTGCTGGTCTTTATACCAGCAACAATCTTTATACTTTAAACCGCTGCCGCAATAACAATCGTCATTGCGGCCGGTTTTTGCTTTTATACGTTGTACCACCACTTCGGGGTCCTGCTTAAAAATTTCCTGCAGCAGTTGAAATAAGTCAGGATGTTTTTGCTGCAAAAGATCAGGCCGTTCAAAAAAATATTCCGACACCACAGCAAAAAATTCAGCTTTGTTGGTTGTGCCATAAGGATTGATATCAGATTTATCTTTTAGTATCTCCTTCATTTTTTGAAAAGTCATATCCAGCCAGGGCAATGTATATTGTTTTGATAATAATAGTTTAGGAATACCGTCTGTATCGCCATCTGCCTTATCGATCAAATGCACAAATTCATGTATGGCTGTGTTATTTTTATCAGAATCGTTTTTAAAACCCTGCTGCAAAGCATGTTTCGATAACAGTATCTTCCCTTCCATATAGCCCGAGCCAACCATTCCCATAATATTCCGGTCCTCTCCTGCAGTTTTAAAATCATTATTAAAAGTGTCTGGATATAATAACACTTCCTGCAAATTGCTGTACTTCCACTCCGGAAAAGCGAATACTGGAATTACTGCACTGGCGGCTACCAATATCCTGTCAAGGTCTTCAACAGTTGTATTAACACCGGTTATTTTTACATCAGCTAAAAATTCTGTTATCTCGGCTTCAAATTGTTTGCGTTTTATTTTATCCAGCGCCCTATAAAAAGAAATATTATTGGATAGTATTACATCATTCACATGGATCGCTTCTCCCGATGGAGTTTTACCAGTGTTTGCTTTGGGTTTTGCCAGAAACACACCAAAAAAGATCAATACAATAATTGTTACAATAAGCATTATAAATAAAATTTTATCTGCTGAAAGTAAAACTACTTAACTGTAACTACATTTGCAGCGTAATAAATAAGTATGATTCAATATAATCCTAAAGACTGGCTGAGTTTTATTTTTAAATTTCATAAGTCGGACACATTTATAAAACTGTGGCCAATGATATTGCTGATATGCGCCTACTCCGGTGCTATTGCCTATTTTGAAGTGGAGCACTGGAAATGGAGTGAGAAAAACAAAGTAAAAAACATTGTGCTGATGCACAGCCTGCTGGGCTTTGTAATTTCTTTACTGCTGGTATTTAGAACCAA
>JAYVJU010000111.1:0-4828 GCA_043769035.1 Ferruginibacter sp. | reverse complement strand
TGCAACAACATCGCCTGATTATGTTATTCAGCTGAATGAAATAAAAAGCTTTCAAAATAATATAACAGCTGATGAAAGAGCGCTGGTAAATTACTGGGGAGCTGGTGCTGTACTAAGGTGGAATGAAATTATGAGAGAGCTGGTGGCCAGGCATAACATACCACCCTATCAAAATCCGGATGGGACTTACCCGATACCTAATGCTGCTAATCCATTGGCATATCCAACATTTCCGTTTGCCAATCCACCGTATGCAGCAAGAGCTTATGCTTATTTAAGTGCTGCACAGTATGATGCATGTGTTGCAGGCTACTTTTACAAATCTTTGTACAACCGTGCTGCACCTTTTGTAGTAGATGCAAATATTCAAACACTATTGCCAAAATCAACATTGCCATCTTACCCAAGCGAAGACGGCGTGGTACTGGGCGCCAGCGTGGAGTTATTAAAATTATTATTTCCCGGCGACCAGGATTTTATTAATCAAAAAGCCGAAGAGCATAAAAGAGCAAGATTAATTGCCGGTGTCAATGTACGCAGCGATTTAGATGCAGGAGAAGCATTAGGGAAATTAGTTGCGGCAAAATTTATTGCCAGGGCAAGGGGCGACAGAGCAGGTGCTGCAGTAGGCAATGCCACCATTTGGGCACAACAGGAAGCTGATTGTGTAGCACGGGGAGAAGTACCATGGATTAGCCAGGAAAGCCCCAAGCGACCAGGTATGTTACCCCTGTTTGGAAAAGTAAGAACATTTTTATTTGATTCTTTAACCATGGTAACTACAATCCGTCCGGTACCGCCACCATTAACAGCATCGCCGCAATTTAAAACTGAGCTGGAAGAGGTTTACCAGTTTAGTAAAAATCTTACTAAAGAACAATTGCGTATAGCGCATTTTTGGGCAGATGGCATAAGTACCTACACGCCACCCGGCCATTGGAATTATATTGCTGCAACAGATTTTGTGCAACAGAATTTCAGTGAAGCAAGATGGGCAAGAAATATGGCATTATTAAACATGAGTTTAATGGATGCTGCCATTGTGTGCTGGGATGCAAAATACACTTACTACAGCCCAAGGCCATCGCAAATGGATAGCAGGATAAAAACAGTAACCGGCTTACCCAATTTTCCTTCTTATACCAGCGGCCACAGTACTTTTAGCGGAGCGGCAGCAACTATTTTAGGTTATATTATTCCTTCAAAAGCGGCTGCATATACCGAGATGGCAAAAGAAGCGTCGCTGTCACGCATGTATGGTGCTATTCATTACCGCAGCGATTGCGAAAAAGGTCTGGAGGCAGGTAATAAAGTTGGCGGCTATGCAAAAGCAAGAGCATTAACCGATGGAGCAGATTAAAAATATTTTGTTATAATCGTTTGGTAACAAAAAATCGTATAAACAAGAGCGCTGCTTGTCTAAGCAGGGCGGGTTTTACGACTTCGTTTATAAACATGAAAAAATTATTTTATTTTGGTTTAATTGGTTTGCTGCTTTTTGAAGTAGCAAATGTATATTTTATTATGCCCATGCCCGGCAGCCAAAAAATGAATAGTGTTGACACGGCCTATTTTTTATACCAGTGGCGCTGGGTTTTTAGAATTGCTTTTGCATTACTGCTGCTGCTTGGTTTATTTAAAGCCAACTGGAAACATAAATGGACGGTTGCCATACCAACACTGGTTGTAGCAGCTGCAATTTATATGGCCAACTTTGTAATGGCTGCCGATCATATGTTTTATCAACCCAAAAAATTATTACTGGCTAACGCTGCAAATAATAAAGTAGATACTAACCGTTTGGTAATTGGTATTGTAAATAATGGCGAAGCAAAAGCCTATCCCATAAGATTTTTAGGATACCACCACCAGGTGCAGGATACTATCGGTGGCAAGCCGGTACTTGTAACCTATTGTACGGTTTGCAGAACAGGAAGGGTTTTTGAACCAACAGTAAACGGCAAGCCGGAACAATTTCGTTTGGTAGGCATGGATCATTTTAATGCCATGTTTGAAGATGCCACAACAAAAAGCTGGTGGCGGCAGGTAACAGGCCAGGCCATTACCGGTAAATTAAAAGGAAAATCATTGCCGGAATTTTTTAGCACACAAACTTCATTATCGCAATGGCTGCAATTAAATCCTAACTCACTTATCATGCAGGCCGATCCTGCATTTGAAAAATCATACGACACCACTTTGAAGTATGAAAGCGGTAAAAGCAAAAGTAAACTTACCGGTACAGACAGCCTTAGCTGGAAAGATAAATCCTGGGTGATTGGTGTAAAAGCCGGAAAGGAAACAAAGGCTTATGACTGGAATGAATTGAAAACAAAACGGCTGATTGCAGACAATATTGGAGAGACACCAATTTTACTTGTATTGGCCGATGACAATAAAAGTTTTTTTGCTTTTGAAAGACCGGATTATATCAACGCTTTCTTTTTGCATCGGGATACTTTGTTATATACAAAAAGGTTGTTTACCATTAACGGTAAGGGTATTGACACTGCTTATTCATTAAAACCATTACCTGCTTATCAGGAGTTTTGGCATAGCTGGAGAACGTTTAATCCCGATACAAAAAGATAATACTTCTATTTCTCCATTGGTTTAATTTGCTTTTTGTCTGATCAAAATGTAAATGAATAAAAGTGCGGAGTAACGTAAAACTTCATTAAATTTACTCACCACTTTAGGGCAAACGATCCTTCTAAACAACTATATGATGATCTTCAAAAAAACGAACAGGTATTTCAGGTCTTTTATTCTTATTTGTACAATACTATTTGTAAATACAGTAACAGCACAAAACGGCGTTACAAATCTGTGTAATGGAAAAGATTTAACCGGCTGGAAACAGTTAGGCGGCAATGCAACATATAAAGTGGAAGACGGCATTATTGTGGGTTACACAGTTGCCAATACAGGAAATACTTTTTTAACAACCGAAAAAGAATATGGCGATTTTGTTTTGGAACTGGATATTTATGTAGAGGATGAAGAAGGAAATTCCGGTGTGCAGACAAGAAGCCACTACGATGCTGCTGCAAATAATGGTAAAGGCAAAGTGTATGGCAGGCAGTGCGAAGCTGACCCAACCTGGCGCAGGTGGAGTGGTGGCATTTACGATGAAGGCAGGAGAGACTGGTTATATCCCATGCAATTAAATGCAGCAGCACAGCATGCATTTAAAAAAGGCGTGTACAATCATTACAAAATTGAATGTATTGGTAACGAAATGAAAACATGGGTTAATGGCATTGCTGCAGCTTATGTTGTTGATACGGTTGATACAAAAGGTTTCATTGGATTACAGGTACATGCCATCGGCGATCCAACACACGCTGGTAAAAAAGTGTGCTTTAAAAATATCTTTATAAAAACAACCGGTATAAAACCAACGCCATTTCCGGCCAATGTTTATGTCGCCAACTTTGTGCCCAACTCTTTAACGCCTTATGAAAAAAAAGATGGCTGGAAATTATTGTTTGATGGTAAAACAAATAATGGTTGGATAAGTACAAAGGGAAATACTTTTCCTGCAAACGGATGGAACATCAGCAATGGTAATATATCAGTGCTTTCTTCTGAAGGGAAAGAATCTACAAATGGCGGCGATATTATCACAAAAGATCAGTACGCCGCTTTTGATCTTTCTTTCGAATTTAAATTAACTCCCGGTGCCAACAGTGGCGTAAAATATTTTGTAACGCTGGAGGAAAAAGCATTTGGTTCGGCTATTGGTTTAGAATACCAGGTGCTGGACGATACATTACACCCGGATGCAAAACTCGGAAGAGATGGTAACAGAACAATGTCTTCTTTATATGATTTGATGAAAGCCGATAAACAAAAACGTTTTTTACGCCCCATTGGTGCATGGAACTGCGGCAGGGTAGTGGTATATCCAAATAATAAAGTAGAGCATTATTTAAATGGCGTAAAAGTATTGGAGTACATCCGTGGCTCAAAACAATTTAGGGACCTGGTGGCTGTAAGCAAATATGCTGTATGGAAAAATTTTGGCGAAGCTTATAAAGGCCATATACTTTTACAAGATCATGGCAACGAAGTTTCGTACCGTAGTATAAAGATTAAGGAACTATAATAATTTATAACTCATCATTAATAACTCTCCATCATGTCATCAAGAAGAAAATTCATCCAGCAATCTGCACTGGCTGCAGCCGGTACTTACCTTGGCGCTTTGGGTTTTAGCGCAAAAAGTTACGGTAATATTTTAGGCGCTAATGACCGTGTAAGGATTGGTGCCATTGGTTTTTCAGACAGGTTCAGGCAAACACTGTTCCCCTGCTTTTTAAATCATTATAAAGAATTGAATTTTGATTTTGTTGCCGTATCAGATATTTGGAAAGTACGCCGTGAAGAAGGCCAGGCTTTTTTAAAAAATGCGATGGGGCATGATGTAAAAGCCTGCATGAATAATGATGAATTATACAATACTAAAGATATTGATGCAGTAATAATTGCTACAGCCGATTTTCAACATGCGCTGCATTGCATTGAAGCCATGAAGGCAAAAAAAGATGCCTATGTAGAAAAACCTTTTGCCGAAACTATGGATGATAATATTGCTGCACTCAAAGCAGTTAAAGCTTCCAGTCAAATTGTACAAATAGGTTCGCAAAGAAGAAGTGGTGGTAATTACAAAGCTGCTGCCGATTTTGTTCAGCAGGGAAAGTTTGGTCCCATTACCATGGTGGAATTAACCTGGAATGTTAATCAGCCGGGCCGCTGGCGCAGGCCGGCATTGGTTGCAAAATGTAAAGAAGAAGATACCGACTGGAAACGCTTTTTACTCAAC
>JAYVJU010000110.1:0-14669 GCA_043769035.1 Ferruginibacter sp. | reverse complement strand
AATCTTCTCGATTAACAACAATATTTTCAAAAACAACTTTACTATTAATTTTAATTTTTCCTTCTAAAATGCACTTCAAGGCACTTTTATTTGAAATATTCAAACGCTTTACTAAAAAATATTGAAGCCGTTTTCGGAAGGTCATTTCTTATGAATTATGAATTATGAATTATGAATTATGAATTATGAATTATGAATTATGAATTATGAATTAAATAATAATTCGCAAAGTTATACAAAACCTGTAACTATAAACTACAAACCACAAACCAACAACTATTTTACGCCAAGCTTTCCCAATGCATCTTTTGCTTCGGTATAATCGGCATTATACAGTAACGCTGTTTTATAACTTTCAATAGCGGCATCTGTCTTTTTTAATTTTTCGTAGCACTTGCCCAGCCAGTAATAGCCTTCATCAAAATTGTTTTGCAGGGTAACTGCTTTATCCAAAATATTTATCGCTTCTTCATATTTACCACTGTTGTACATCAGTATTGCTTTTTCCATGTAAGCAAACATAAATGTATAATCAAGTTTTAAGCAGTCATCAAAAAATGCAATGGCTTTATCCTTATCGCCGGTATTGCTGTAATATAAACCTTTAATAAAGAGTGCTTCTTTTTCGGCATTGGCTTTTTTACCAATTAATAATGCATCGGCAATTGCAAGCGCTTTGGCATTTTTTGTTTGTGCATACCAGCTGCCCAGCATAATAATATTGGCAGGTTCGGGAAAATAGTCCACTGATCTTTCCATTGCAAGTACGCCTTTTGTGGTATCGCCGTTTTCAAAATGTAAAGTGCCTTTAATATCCCATAACCTTGCATTGGCTGTATCTTTTTTTATAGCATTGTCTGTTTCTTTAATGGCCATATCATAATTACCATTCTCCCGGAAATACTGGATCAGGTTTTCGGTAAGTAAAAGCGAATCCGGTTTAGCTGCAATGGCATCTCTCAGTTCTTTTTCTTTTGCAGGCATTGTATTGTCCTGCTTTGTTACCGGCTCTTCATTATTATTACAGGAAACAAAAAAAAGCAGGAGGGCAGCTGCAAAAAGGGTTTGTCGTATGATAGTTGTCATAAATGCAAATTTACACTACTGATTTTAATCAGGTTGACAATTTTCTGACAATTGGCAAAATGAGGAAACTTATCTTTGCCACCTTAAAATTTTAGATATGAAAAGAATGTTTTTGTTTGTTGCGGTATTACTTGTTGTAACAATAGCAGTAAGTTCGTTTAAACCACAAACTACCAGCCACAAACTGTCAACTGTTTATACTGACACCGTTCGTTTTTCCGGCGAAAAACATTTTGCCAATGTGCAGCAGCTCACTTTTGGTGGCGATAATGCAGAGGCTTATTTTAGTTTTGATGGCAAATGGATCATCTTTCAACGCACCATTCCTAAAGAAGGCATTATGTGTGATGAGATGTTTATCGGCAAAGTACCTGCAGCCGGTGAAAAATTTGAATATAAAAAAGTAAGTACAGGAAAGGGAAGAACCACCTGCGGCGCTTTTTTAAAAGATGGTAAACATGTGGTGTATGCATCTACACATTTAGGAGCCGATACCTGCCCGGCGGTACCGGACAGAAAAAAATATGGTAATAAATACATCTGGCCGCTGTACGATAGTTATGATATTTTTATGGCCGACCTGAATGGTAAAATTGTAAAGCAATTAACTACAAGTAAAGGCTATGATGCAGAAGCCACCATTTCACCTGACGGAAAAAAAATGTTGTACACCAGCACTAAAGGCGGCGATATTGATTTATACATTATGGATTTAAAAACCGGCAAAGAAAAAAAAGTAACCAATACCCTGGGTTATGATGGCGGTGCATGGTTTAGTCCTGATGGAAAAAAAATAATCTGGCGTGCAAGCCGCCCCAAAACTGAGGCAGAAATTAAAGAGTATAAAGAATTATTAGCCGAAGGCCTGGTGGCACCAACAAATATGGAAGTGTTTATTGCAGATGTAAACGGCAAAAACGTAAAACAGGTAACAGCATTTGGTAATGCCAACTGGGCACCTGCCTATATGCCCGACAGTAAACGTATAATTTTTGCCAGTAATCACCAGAGCAAGCGTGGCTTTCCGTTTAACCTGTTTACTATAAATGAAGACGGCAGCGGCCTGGAAAAAATTTCGGAAGAAAAATCTTTTGATGCATTTCCCATGTTTAGCCCCGATGGTAAAAAAATAATTTTTTGCAGTAACCGTAATAACGGTGGTACTAGGGATACCAATATTTTTATTGCAGATTGGGTGGAATAAAATACCCCTAAATCCCCTCCCGAAAAAATCGGGATAAATTCCGGGGACTTTAAAGCATTTACGCTGCAACTGTTTATAGAAATAGTTGCAGCTTTTTTTATTTCTTCATTTCCCGGTAAAATATTTTGCCAACTATTTTCCAGCCTTCTTTTGTTTTAAGCAGGCTCATAATATCATGAAAGAAAAAGGTGGGATACTCAATAGTTAATTTTGCTGTGGCGGCATTTCCAAACACCTGCACGCTTTCAATTTTTGTGGTGCGGTTTGTTTTTTTCAGTGTGTGCGGCATACGGGTCATAAAATCTTTAAGGCTTACTACAACCAGTGTATCATTACGCATATACTGCATTTGCCCGCCAGGGCTAAAAGCTTTTGAAAACGTAAGGCTGTCGCCGTTTGTGCCACCATCTAAGTAATAATTACAAACTGTTTTAATGGCTTCTGTTTCCTGTTCGGGTGTTTGTGCTTTTGTAATAATGCTGATGTTACAGCTAATCAACAGCAATAATATTTTTGGTTTCATATTCTTTTTTAATAAAGATAAATAGAGATGTTTTAAACAGAAACTGTTTTATATAAACGGTTAACTGCTGCCAGTCCGCCAGCCATACCCACTTTGAGGTATTTATACAGTTTAATAACTGAACTGTACAGTTGAATCATTACATGTAAATGCCTTTGTTTTCAATTTCTACTTTTATATAGTACTAGAAACAGCCGTTTTTAAAGTGCTGTTCATCATCCTAAAAAAAATAAAAATGAAAAATAGAAAACTATCAGCTGCTGCATTTTGCGTAATTACCCTTTTAGTATTACTGCAGGGCTGCAAAAAATCAAGTGTTGATGATAACAATAATAATACTGGTGGTGGCAATACCAACCCGCCGCCACCAACAGCCAAAATAGTTTATGTAGCAGGCACGGAAATAAATTCCGGCGGTAAAAATGTGGCCATGTACTGGAAGAATGATACTGCTGTAAAGCTTACTGATGGATCGAGAGATGCTGTGGCCCGTTCCATTTTTGTTTCGGGTAATGATGTATATGTGGCGGGCTACCAGGATAAATCGGGCAGTGTATTGAATATTGCCACTTACTGGAAAAACGGCGTAGCTTATTCTTTAAGTATTACGGGTACCGGCGGCCCTTTTGATGTGGCCAATTCTGTTTTTGTAAGTGGCGATGATGTATATGCAGCAGGTTTTGAAAGAATTGCCAATGGCAACGATGTGGCTAAATACTGGAAAAACGGTACGCCGGTTAATTTAACAGACGGCACTAAAGATGCGGATGCACAGTCAATTTTTATTTCCGGTACGGATGTGTATGTGGCAGGCAGCGAAGCAAAATCTGTAACCAGCTCTAAAGGTATTGCCAAATACTGGAAGAATGGTGTGGCTGTTGATTTAACAGATGGCAGTACGCCAGCCAGCGCTGCTGCCATTGTGGTGGTGGGTACAGATGTGTACGTGGCGGGTACAGTGGATGACATTACAGGTTATGCAAAAGCTGTGTATTGGAAAAACGGAAATCAAATATCTTTATCCAGCGGCAGCATGAATTCGTATGGTTTTGCATTGGCGGTTTCGGGCAGTGATATTTATGTTGGTGGCAGAAATGGCAATACAAGTATTGTGAGTGGTTACTGGAAAAACAACTTCAGCAATTTTATTAACCTGGCTCCGGCATCCAGTTATCAGGCAGGTGAAGAAACAGTTGGCGGCATGGTGGTATCGGGTAGCAATGTGTACGCAGCAGGTAGCTTTAAAATCGGTGGAAAATCACAGGCTGTCTATTGGAAAAATAATACACCAGTTCAATTGGGGAATATAAGTTTACACAGCAGTGCTGGTGGTATATTTGTTAAATAAGATACCAATAATATAACCATGCCTGATTAAAAACTATGGTTTTAAAAAATAGTATTTACAGATTAAAATGTCTTTGACTTAAGCAATAAATTATATTTTACTACATTGCCCGGCAAATGACACAGGAACTATGACGCCAGCCGAAAATATTTTTGTACTCTCCGTGCATATGGTGCTGGGGGTATCGGTGGTGCTGCTTATTTTAATCGGCTACCTGTGGGTTACAACAAAAGATACCATATTAGGACTGTACGCACTTACTCTTTTAGGCTGTTTGATAATGGCCATTGCTAAAAAATATTCCATTGCTGCTGCATTACCCGGAGCAAATATTATGGAAAACAGCTGGCCGGATGAGATCATCGGTTGTATTTTCGGCGGTACTTACATGTTCTTTTTTGGATGGGTTTTTCATTTTCAAAAAAGAACCCAATGGACAAGGTTATTGTTAAGGTTGGTAATTGCAGTAACGGCTGTTCAGTTTTTTTCGCTACTGTATCAAAAACTTGTTAATGGCGTACAGTATTTTAACTCCGTTTTTTGGCTCACTCTTTTTTCTGCCGTTTCGCTCATTGGATTGCTTTCGTTAATTGCAGCTTTTACTTTAAAAAATAAAACTCCTTTTCAAAAAGTGATACTGGCGGGCGGGCTTGTTTTTTATATACTCGTTATGCTGGGTAACCTGCAGGAATATTTTTATAAATCCGGGAAGGGATCAGGAATCAATGTGTTTTTCTTTTCACTGCTGGCAGAGAATATTTTTTTTACTCTTGCTGTTGCACAGCGTATTAAAGAGGCCTACCAGCAATCGGCACGCCAAAAAATAAAGGAGTACCAGTACCAGCTGGAAATAGAACAGGTGATCAATTACTTTGCCACTGCGATTTCTGCCCAGTATTCTATTGATGATATGCTGTGGGATGTATCTAAAAATCTGATTGGTAAACTGGGTTTTGAAGAGTGTATGATCTATTTGTGGAATGATGATAAAACCATACTTATTCAAAGAGCGGGTTACGGATTAAAAGGCGATATGCGTATTGGCAAAAATAAAAACATGTACCATATACCCAAGGGTAAGGGCATAGTTGGTGCTGCGGTACAAAGCGGAAAAAGTATTTTGGTGAATGATACCTCTAAAGATACCCGCTATTTTTCTGCCGATGAAAAAATTATGTTCAGCGAACTTTGTGTGCCCATTATTTATAACAATGAAGTGATTGGTGTTATTAATACAGAACATTCTAAAAAACGATTTTTTACACAACGGCACCTTACCATTCTTACCACCATCGCTTCGCTTTGTGCCGAAAAAATAGCCAAAATAAATGCCGTGGAGCAGGCAAGGGAAAAAGAAATTGAACTGCTTATTTTAAATAAAGACCTGGCCACCTCACAGCTTACAGCCCTGCGTTCGCAAATGAATCCGCATTTTTTATTTAATGCCATGAACAGTATACAGCAATTTATACTAAAGGGAGATATAGAAAATGCAAACAGGTACATCTCAAAATTTTCGGTGCTGCTCCGCAAAGTGCTGTATTCATCAAAACAGGATTTTATTACCATTGATGAAGAAACAGAACTGCTGGGGCTTTATCTTGATATTGAACAGTTGCGGATGGGAGAAAATTTTTTCTTTACCATAAAAGTAGATGAAGAAATAGAAACGGATGCCTGTAAAATTCCGTGCATGCTGCTGCAGCCTTTTGTAGAAAATGCATTAAAGCACGGGCTGGCTTTAAAAGAAGGCGAAAAAAGGCTGGAAATTAATTTTAGTTTTTATGATGAGCAATGGGTGATGGTGCAGATAGGTGATAATGGTATTGGAAGAACCGAAGCTGAGGCAGTTAAACTGCAGCAAAATAAAATGCTGCCCCACGAGTCGAAGGGTATTGAGCTTATAAAAGAAAGGCTGCAGTTGCTGGGAGCTTTAAAAGAAGTGATTACGATGGAAGATAAAATAAATACAGATGGTACGGCCGCAGGCACGCTTGTAAAAGTGCTGCTGCCGCTGCAATTTTCAGTTCAATAAACTTTAGCAATGATAAGGGCACTTATAATAGATGACGAAGTACGTGCAGCCAATGTGCTGCAGCTGATGATTGAGCGGTATATTCCGGAAATTACGCAGCTGCGTATTGCTACACAGGCAGGTGAAGCCCGGGTAATGATAGAGGTATTTAAACCACAACTCGTTTTTCAGGATATTGTTATGCCCGGTAAAAATGGTTTTGAACTGCTGAATGAATTACAGGAAATAAATTTTGAAATAATATTCACAACTGCGTACGATGAATACGCTATACGTGCTATCCGTTTCAGTGCTTTGGATTATCTGCTTAAGCCCATTAATGCCGAAGAATTAAAAGCTGCTTTAAAACGTTTTGCAGAAAAGAAAGAAAAACTGCAACCTGGTGTACTGGTAAAAAACCTGCTGCATAATTTAGAACATAAAAATGATTTTAAGCTGGCTGTACCCACTGTTAACGGCGCACTATTTTTTCCGCCTTCAGAAATTATCCGGCTGGAAGGGGAGAGTAATTACAGCAGGTTCTGTTTAACCGGCGGCAGAAAATACCTTAGTGCAAAAACCATGAGGGACTATGAAGAGATACTGGTGCAGTATAATTTTCTGCGTATCCATAAATCGCACCTGGTAAACAAAACATTTATCGAAAGCTATCAGAATGAAGGTAGTGTTATGCTCACCGATAAAACAATACTCCCGGTATCGAGGCAGCGTAAGCAGGAAGTGGCAGCCATATTGAAGAAAAAATAAAGCCACTCATCTTTTTCCAAGCTCAATCACTTCACAGTCTTTCATGTTTTTTCCATCTATTACAAAACGGATGAGGGTTCTTACTTTATGCCAGCCACTTTTACCTGCGGCACCGGGGTTCATGTGCAGGCAGTTTATTTTATCATCAAACATTATTTTTAAAATATGGCTGTGGCCACTGATGAATAATTGCGGTTGATGAATGAGTACTTCTTTTTTTGTTGGTAGATTGTATTTTGGGGGATAGCCTCCGATATGCCGCATCATTACTTTCACTTCTTCACACATAAATACCAGTTGCTCCGGAAACTCCGGCCTTATCAATGCTGTATCAATATTTCCATACACACCTTTTAAAGGTTTAAAAGCTTTAAGCGGTTCAATAACATCACTGCCAAAATCTCCGGCATGCCACACTTCATCGCAGTTGTTGAAATGTTCAAAAACAGTGTTGTCTAAAAAGCCATGAGTGTCTGAAATTAATCCTATCCTTGTCAAAATATTTTTTTGTAGATTTACATAGCAAGATACAGAAATGCCATTTCACCGCAACTTTACCTATTATATTGATAAGCGCAGCTGGAAATATATTTTTCTGCTGGCATCACTTGAGCTTTGCCGGAATTAAGAATGTGGTTTTTAATGCTTAATTTTTCATTCTTAATTCTTAATTGTCATGTCACACTATTTTACTTTAGGCAGTATCCCTCATAAACGCCATACACAATTCCGCAAACCTGATGGAGGTTTGTACAGCGAACAATTATTCAGCACCGAAGGGTTCAGCAATGATTACTCTTTGCTGTATCACTGTCATCCGCCTACACAAATAATAAAAACCGAGGCACAGGTAGATGTAAGCCCACAGGTAGCCGAAGAAAAAATGCTGCAGCACCGTTGCTTCGAAGGCTTTAAAGTAAAGCCCGCCAAAGATTTTTTACAGAGCCGCATACCGGTTTTGGTAAACAGCGATTGCCATATTGTGCTGGCAGCACCACAGCAAAGCATGACGGATTATTTTTACAAAAACACCGATGCCGATGAAATGATTTTTGTACACGAAGGCAGTGGTACGGTAAAGACACAGTATGGTGAATTGCCTTTTGGTTATGGTGATTATATTGTTTTACCAAGAGGAACCATTTATCAAATTGAATTCAATGATGAAAATAACCGTTTGTTTATTGTTGAATCTTTTTCGCCCCTGCGTTTTCCCAAACGCTATATGAGTAAGTACGGGCAGTTGATGGAGCAGGCCCCTTATTGTGAAAGGGATATCCGCACACCACAAAATTTAAAAACACACGATGAGCAGGGCGACTTTTTGATAAAGGCTAAAAAGAAAGGGATGTTGTATGGCCTGCATTATGGTACACATCCTTTTGATGTAATTGGATGGGATGGTTGCTGCTATCCGTATATTTTTTCTATTCATGATTTTGAACCGATAACCGGGCGGGTGCATCAACCACCACCTGTGCATCAAACTTTTGAAACGAATGCTTTTGTAGTTTGCAGTTTTGTGCCACGCTTGTATGATTATCATCCCGATGCTGTTCCTGCACCATATAACCACAGCAATATAGACAGTGATGAAGTATTGTATTATGTAGATGGTGATTTTATGAGCCGCAAGCATGTTACCAGAGGAATGATAACGCTCCACCCTGCAGGTATTCCGCACGGGCCACACCCTGGCGCAGTAGAAAAAAGTATTGGTGCTAAAGAAACAAAAGAACTTGCGGTAATGGTAGATACCTTCCGGCCGCTGATGCTTACCAAGCAGGCTTTAGAAATAGAAGATATCAATTATGTAATGAGCTGGGCGGAATAAAATAATCTGTAAAACTTAATAACGAGCCGCTTTTGCCGCTCGTTATATACAGGCTAACATGCAAGTTTTGGCAGCATCTGTTTTTAGCAGTTGATTTTTATAAAAATTTCCTTAAATTGGCATAACAAAAACGATTTGCTATGATAAAATTTAATGAAATTAAAGTAGGTGATTATCTTTTTGCCGATAATGACGGCGATAAAAAAAAGGGAGAAGTAACCAATTTAAACAACAACGAAAAACAGGTATGTGTAAATACCGGTACTCAGGATTTTTGGTACGAGACAGAGCAATTGAGCCCGATACCGCTTGATGATGCACAATTGTTTAACCTTAAATTTAATAAACAGGAAAATGATGACGGAACTGTAAAGTATATGAAAGGAGCCTTCAGGATGTTACTACCGGCAAAAAATGATTTTTCAAAATTTGAGATATGGTACAGGGACGAAAGAAGGCATATCATGCAGCCAATATCACTGCACCAGCTGCAAAATCATTTTTATGATATGACGAAAGTGCATTTGAATGATGAATCGTTTGATTAGATAACAAAAGATATTTAACACCAAAGGCTGCCTCACCAGGCAGCCTTTGGTGTTAAATACAATATTTTAAATTGTAAACTTCGGTAGTAATAGCCGTTATACCGCCTTGTTTTTTACAGGGAAAACTACGAATTCCCTCAGGTGTTTTAGCAGGTAAAAAAATAAATCATCAGGTAAAAAGAGCTGAATTTTTACTTAAATATGCCTTTTTTTTTATTAATGCAATAAGGCAAAAATTACAACGTTGCAGATTAAACCAAATCCTGCCCAAATGAAAAAACTTTACTTACTGATAGTTTATTGTCTGGTAATTTCCCTCACTTCATTTTTGCCTGAGATTGGATTTTCCCAGTCGTGTACAACGTTAACCGCAACCTACATAACCAATGAATCCCGTTGTGCTGCAACCGGCTCAGTGCAAATAAATGCAACTGGCGGATCAGGGAATTATGAGTATAAGGCGGAGGGGCCTGTAGTAACAAATTTTACTTCCAGCAGCCTTATAACCGGGCTGTCTGCAGGCAACTATTTAATAATAATTAAAGACGTTATAGCAAATTGTATTTACGATCAGGATAGTATAACTATCGCCGGCGATTATGCAGCACCAAATTTTACAATGGTTTCTACCGATGTAACCTGTATTAACGGAAACGATGGTACAATTACTGTAACCGGGCAAACTTTTGGCAGAGCGCCATTTTCTTACCAGATTATTGCCCCATCTGCTTCCGGGGTTGGCACCATTAGTGTATCAGGAAATTTTACAGGTTTAATAAGCGGTAATTATTTAATTCAGTTAACAGATTCCTGCGGTGCCATACAAACAAGAGGTATTGCTGTGCAAAATTATAATTGGTTTATTAATAATTATCCCGTTACAAAAATTGGTTGCGACAGTATTTCAGTTACTATTAACCTGAAAGATATTAAGGGCAGAGTTACTCCAGACAGTGTGTTTAATAATTTTTTATATGGAGCATCTGTTACTGATGGCGACACAACCTGGTTTACAACAAACTCTTTTAATTATTATATTGGGAATAAGCACAGTGTAAAATTTTTTGTAAAAGATAATTGCGGTAATATGAAGTGGGTTACATGGACAGACCCTTACAAACCAAATGTAAACGCTGCTGTAGCAATTACTAATAAAGCCTGTTCTACTTTTACAGCCACAATTACCGGCCAGGTAAATTTAACCAACCCTGAGTTTTGTATTTATACCGATACACATACTTTAATAGAATGTAACACAACAGGTGTTTTTAATTTATTACCTTATGGCAGTTACTGTATTGAAATAAAAGATAATTGTTATGATACCACAATCAGCCGGTGCTTTACGGCTACCATACCTGTGCCTTCTGTTAATCCCGGTGTAATAACCTCAACAACATGTAAGGGGTTTACGGTAAGTGTTACAGGCCAAACAAATCTTACCAATCCATATTATTGTCTTTACGATTCAAGCGATGTTTTATTGTATTGTGATTCAACAGGTGTATTTACAAATCTTCCTTTTGGCAGTTACTGCATTAAAATATTTAATGACCCTGCCTGTTACGATACCACAATTATAAGATGCTTTACAGTAAACAGGCCTGTACCAGGTGCCGGGCCGGATATTACTATAACAAATTTAGGCTGCTCAACATTTACCGCAATTGTTGCAGATACTACCAATTTAAATAACCCGCAATTTTGTTTATTTACACCCGACCATGTTTTAATTATTTGTAACAGCACCGGGGTGTTTTATAATTTGCCATATGGCTCATACTGCATTGATATAGTAAATAATCCCGGCTGTTACGATACTACCATTACCCGTTGTTTTACCGTAAACCGGCCTATACCTTCCGTTGATGCATCTGTATCTGTAACAAACAGAAGTTGTGCAGGATTTACAGCAAATATTACCGGCAGGCAAAATTTAAACGATCCGCTGTATTGTATTTATAATAGTTTAAACGTTTTACTAAGCTGCAATACAACAGGTATATTTACAAGTTTACCTTATGGTAATTATTGTATAACAATCCGTAACGATTCTACCTGTTACGATACACTGATTACCCGTTGCTTTAATGTAAAACCACCTGTAACAGACATCAGCCTTACTGCAAGAAAGTCCTGCTCAATGCTGGGTACTTCAAATTTAAAAGTTGTTATTAATTCCGGTTTCCCTGTTTTTACAATTTCACTGTATTCGCCAGCAGGAGTTTTGTTGCAATCAGTTTTTACAAGCAGTACCAATTATACATTTAACAATATGCCTGGTTTACCTGTACCATTAAAATATAAAATTGTGGTAAGAGACCAATGTGGTAATATGGATTCTTTGGAAGTAGCACCTGTTATAAGTATCGTAAACAGGGTAATTACAGTTTCTCCAAAATGCCCTACAGGAATCTGGCCAAACGGATCGGCAGATGTATTGGTAAACATTACCAACAATAATATTGGTGGTGATATAACACCAAAAATTATTAAAAAGAACGGGTTACCGGTTTCAATAAATGCCTCCCTTAGTTCTGGTTATAATTTTACTTTTTTAGATATTGATCCTGCAACGTACATTTTTGATACCTATATTGATGATTGTAATAAACATGTGTACGATACTGTTGTGGTAAGGCCTTATATCTTCCCGGTTTTATCGGGCTCAAATGCTTACCAATGCGATAATAACAGCTTTAGTGTAAGTGTAAATGTCTCCGGCGGTGTAGCACCTTACACTTATGAAATTATAGGTAGTGTTCCTGCTTCCCCAAGTATTGTTACGGCTCCACAAGCAAGTCCCAATTTCAGTATTAATAATGGTACAATTTATTCCCTTATAAGATTAAGGGTAGTGGATGGTTGTGGTAATGCAAGCTTGTATGATTTGAGCGTACTGCCACTTGCTGGTTTTATTGTATTCTGGGATTCGCTTGAATGCTTTGGTCATAGTTTAACTTTAAGGGTGGATTCCGTTGCCAATGCACAATATACCTGGTATAAAAGAATTATACCCAACGATAGTATTGTTGTTGGTACAGGCACATCATTATATTTTCCTAATCTTCAACCTTCAGATACTGGCAGGTATTTCTGCAGGATAGTGGTTAATAATGGTTGTATAACAAGGTATGCCAATTACATTTTAACCGGTTTTTGCAATATGGTTTTACCGGTTGATGTTACTTTAACAGGTGTAAAAAAAGAACAGGGAAATTTGCTTTATTGGAATACTGGCGGAAAGGATATTAAAGAATTCGGTATTCAAAAAAGCTTTGGTAGTACTACTGATTATAAAACCATAAATAGTATGATGGCTACGCCGGGTATTTCATCTTATTCTTATTTAGATAGTGATCCCCCTACTGGTAAAAATTACTACCGGTTGAAGATTACCGGGTTCGATAATACAGTAAAATATACCAATGTAGTATTGATCAATAATTTTAAAACTGAGATAAGCATCCATCCAAACCCGGTTAATGATATGCTGTTCATTTCAATAAAAAGTAATACAGTTAAAAATTACCTGGTTGAGATAAAAAGTGTAGCCGGACAAAAAATAAGTTCTGCCATATATCCAAATACACAAAACCTGCGTATCGAATATCCAAGAAATAATTCGATGCAAAATGGAGTGTACCTGTTAACTATTACCGATTTGCTAAGTAAAGAAAGGCAAACATTTAAACTTATATACCAGTAAGTAGTTTAATGCAGCAACTTTGCCCCGTAAGCTACCAGCGGTTATTGGTTAACCGCTTTAGTAAAAGAATAAACTAAAAAGAGGCAGTTTTTAAAACCGTTGTTTGATCTGTATTAATGAGTAAAGTGGTAACTATAATTTTATTTTTATTCTCAATAAGGCCATATTTAGGCGCATAATACGACTGAATATCTGTTACAATCGCTCCTAATGGTAATCCGGTTGAAGCTATAGAGGTTGTAATATGGATAACATCGGTATAAACTTTACCGTTTACTGTTCTGCTTATACCTTTTGCTGCAATGGTATTTGTAATAGTTACAGGCACCGTTGTTGGCACACCGGAAAATAAAGCAACATTTACGGTAATGCTCCAGCTAAATCCAAGGGCTGCATTGTCTTTTAAGTAAACAGTTTCCACTGTTGTATTAGGTAATGCTGCACTAAGGTTCTTAAATGTATAATAATCATTACCTGTGCTAACCGGAACCGGAGTAATGTTATAATAATCATTAGCAGCGCCATTACTATTTGTAAAAACATGATAAACCTTACCGAAAATGGTAGAATCCCTGTTGGTGGAACTAACTATATTGGTAGTGGTGGCCGAAGTAATATTGTTGGTTATTTCGTAAGTCCAGGTGTTGCCCGCCGCCAAAGTCATGTAATTTTGTACAATTACAGGGGAGGGGGCAGTTTTTTTACACGAAATTCCTACTATAACCAGCGCAAAAATGGTATAATATGTCTTCTTCATGTGGAAAATTGGTTGATTTGTTGGTAAATATCGTTCTTTTTTGCTAATTATTAAATAAATCCTCTTATCTTTGCGCTCCCAAATTTATGGCTAAACAGGCACTTATTAAACAAGACGGAACAATAGTAGAAGCACTTAGCAATGCTATGTTCAAGGTGAAATTGGAGAACGGGCACGAAATTTTAGCCACAATTTCGGGTAAAATGAGGATGCATTATATCCGTATTTTACCGGGGGATAAAGTAGGGGTGGAAATGAGTCCGTATGATTTATCAAGAGGAAGAATAATTTTCCGGTATAAATAAGCTTAGTTAAAAAGTAAAACTTAATAAAATGAAGGTAAGAGCTTCTATTAAAAAACGCAGCACTGATTGTAAGATTGTGAGGAGAAAAGGAAGGCTGTATGTGATTAACAAAAAGAACCCACGCTTTAAGCAAAAGCAAGGGTAATTTTCAGTATTTACAATTTAGTATTTAAAATATAAAGAATAACTATGGCTCGTATTGCCGGTATAGATTTACCAAAAAACAAAAGAGGCGAAATCGGACTTACCTATATATATGGTATTGGCCGCTCTACTGCAGTTTACATTTTAACTAAAGCAGGTATTGATACAAGTAAAAAGGTTAATCAATGGAATGATGATGAGCAAACAGCCATCCGTAACATTATTAACAACGAGTTTAAAACCGAAGGCGCTTTACGCAGCGAAACCCAGATGAATATTAAGCGTTTGCTTGATATTGCATGTTACCGTGGTTTGCGTCATCGTAAAGGATTGCCTTTACGTGGCCAGCGTACCCGTACCAACAGCCGTACAAGAAAAGGTAAGCGTAAAACTGTTGCCGGTAAAAAGAAAGTAACTAAATAAGTATAA
>JAYVJU010000109.1:0-7211 GCA_043769035.1 Ferruginibacter sp. | reverse complement strand
TTTATTGCCCGTTTTAGCGCCAATGCCAGTAAAAGCAAGCAGGCAACCAGCCGTAAAAAAGCATTGGACAAACTGGTGTTTGAAGATATTGTACCCAGCAGCAGAAAATACCCCGGCATTATTTTTAAGCAGGAGAGGGAAGTGGGTAATGAAATATTGAAAATTGAGGACCTGCAAAAATCTGTAGAAGGAAAAACATTATTCAGCAAGGTTAGGTTTGATGTACAGAAAGGCGATAAGATAGCTTTTATAAGCAGGGACCCGATGGCATTGACAACTTTTTTTGAAGTAATAAATGGAAGAATAAAAGCAGATAAGGGCACTTACGAATGGGGCACTACAGTTACCACAGCCTACCTGCCAAATGATAACAGCGAATATTTTACCGGCAGCTCTTATAATTTAATGGACTGGTTGCGCCAATATGTACCGCCTGGTACTAAAGATGTGGACGAAGATTTTTTACGTGGCTTTTTAGGTAAAATGTTATTTACGGGAGATGAGATACTGAAGAAAACAAATGTATTAAGCGGAGGAGAGAAAGTGCGTTGCATGATAAGTAAAATGATGCTGCAAAACCCCAACGTGTTAATGCTGGATGAACCAACCAACCACCTCGACCTGGAAAGTATCATTTCTTTCAATGATAATATGGTGAGTTATAGCGGTATTGTTTTAGTAACAACGCATGATCACCAGTTTATGCAAACCGTTGCCAATCGTATTATTGAATTAACACCGAAAGGTATCATTGATAAATTGATGACCTACGACGAATATTTAGCTGACGACAGGGTGAAAGCAAGCAGGGAAGAGTTGTATAGTTAAAATAAAAGTACAAAGTTGATAGATGTTAGTTGACAGAAGAAACACTGCTAACAACTGTCAACTATCAACTGTTTTAATGCCAAAAGATAAGATCATAGCATTTATTGATTTCTTTTACCCGCTGTTTAAGAAACTGATGCCGCTGCAGACGTTTCGTTATGCAGTATGCGGCGGTTCAAATACGGTTTTAGGCCTTACTGTATTTACTTTCTTTCACGAGGTGGTTTTTAAAGGCAAAGTTTTTGATTTCAACTTTTTTGCGCTTAAACCACACACTGCCAGCAATACTATTTCTTTTATTGTTACACTTATAGTTGGGTTTTTATTACTGAAATATGTAGTGTTTGCCGAAAGTAAGCTGCGAGGCAGAATACAGTTTTTCCGCTATTGTTTATCTGCAGGGGTAAATTTTGTTTTAAGTACCTTGTTGCTGAAATTATTTGTAGAAGTATTGAAAATCAATGCCGTTTTTTCGCAGGTAATTATTACAGGTATAATTATAATAATAAGCTATCTCAGCCAAAAGCATTTTACATTTAAGGTAAAACAGGATTCAGGGAACTGATTTTTCAGGTATAATATTGCATAAACAACAGTAATGTGAAAAAAATGTTAAGGCATTTGCACTTTGTATTAAAATAAAGTTCTAAATTGCCTTACCAAAAAAAAGGCCCCTCTGTAGAAACAGAGCGGCTCTAACGATTGCTTGCTATATGAAAATTCTTGAATTGTTCTGAACTTGTTTGCTAAAGATTTTTCGCCTTTCATGCATTTTAAATGCAGTTACTAACGATTGATTGTTTTTCTTTAACGATTGTATGCTATTTCAATAACTCATCCTCTTGTACAAAAGTAGGGTGAGTTTTTTTTTTATGTAAACCAATTTAAGGCTTGTTTTATTACCGTAAAATGGGGTATTTTCTGTAAAAGCCTTACTGGTATTGAGTTTTGATAAAAATGTGTAATGATGCCCAACCCGATTTATACCGCCAAATTCCAGCAAAATTCTGCTTTTTTATCCGCCTAAACCTGCATTTTCTGGCAGAGTGGCTAAAAAATAATAGATAGTAAAATTGAATTTAATGTGGTAATGAAGACCTGATGAATTAACTTTGAAACAGAATTAAACATAAAGCGCAAAAAAAAGGCCCCTCTGTTGAAACAGAGCGGCTCTAACGATTGCTTGCTATATGAAAATTCTTAAAATATTTTTTTCGCTTTTCCTGCATTTTGGATGCAGTTACTAACGATTGATTGTTCTCTTTAACGATTGTCTGCTATTTCAATAACTCATCCTCTTTAACAAAAGTAGGATGAGTTTTATTTTTACTAAAATCAACTTAATGCTGATTTTATTATGGTTAAACACGGTTTTTAAGTGTACAACCATTGTCAGTATTGGTTTTTTACTATTTATAATTAATGATACCTAACAGTTTTACAGATACCTTATTTCAGCTGGTCCGCTCTTTGGAAAAAGCGGAAAAGCGGCATTTTAAGCTCTATATAAAAAGAAGTTCTGGTAACGAAGACCTGAAAATTGTGGAGTTATTTGATGCGCTGGATAAATTAACCGAATATGATGAAGCGTTGCTTTTAAAAAAACTCAGCTCAATAAAAAAGCCACAGCTTGCCAACGTAAAAGTGCATTTATACAAGCAGCTTTTAGCAAGCCTGCGCTTATTAAAAAGTAACGATAGTATCGACCTGCAACTAAACGAGCAATTTGACTATGCCCATATTCTGTACAAAAAAGGATTGTTTAGCCAAAGCCTTAAAATATTAGATAAAGCAAAAGAAACTGCAAAGGCCAACCACAAAATAAATTTTTTGGTAAGTGCAATTGCATTGGAGAAACGTATAGAAACCCTGCATATTACCCGTACCATGCAAACCCGGGCCGTAGAGCTGAGTGCAGAGATTAATGAAGTAAACCAGCGTATTGATGCATTGAGTAAACTGAGTAACCTGGCCATGCTGCTGTACAGCTGGTTTATTAAAAACGGACATGCCCGTAACGAAAATGACGAAGAAAAAGTTAAGGAATACCTGAAGGCACATTTACCCGCTAATGCATACCAGCAAACAGGCTTTTACGAAAAACTATACCTGTACCAAAGTCTTTGCTGGTACGCTTTTATACGGCAGGATTTTTTGATGTACTACCGCTACGCTCAAAAATGGGTGGACATTTTTAAAGCAGAACCTTTAATGATACGGGTAGAAACCGGGCATTATATTAAAGGGCTGCATACCTTATTGAATGCACATTTTGATTTGCGTAATCACCAGAAATTTGATGTAACACTTAAGTTGTTTGAACAGTTTGCAGAAACTGACCGTGTACGTTTGCACGACAACTTCCGCACACAGGCATTTGTATATATCTACAGCGCTAAAATAAACCAGCACAGTATGCTGGGCACTTTTAAAGAAGGTGTGTTGCTGGTGCCGTATATTTTAGAAAAATTAGAAGAGTACGAACTGTTTATTGACGAACACCGCATAATGGTTTTCAATTATAAAATTGCCAGCATGTATTTTGGCAGCGGCGATTTTAATTCCTGCATCGATTACCTGCAAAAGATCATTAACGAAAATGCAGAAGTGCGTAGCGACCTGCAAAGCTACAGCCGGTTAATGCACCTGATGGCACATTACGAACTGGGTAATTACGAACTGATGGAATACCTTACCAAATCGGTGTACCGCTTTATGGCCAAAAAAGATAACCTTACCGTGGTAGAGGAGGAGATGTTTAAATTTTTACGCAAATCGTTCCATGTAAGCCGTAATAAGATGCAGGCCGAACTGGAAAAATTTCTGGATAAAATAAAAGGGCTGGAGAAGAACCGTTTTGAAACCCGTGCCTTTGCCTACCTCGATATTATTTCGTGGGTTGAAAGTAAAGTGCATAGAAAAACGATGAGTGAAATATTACAGGAAAAATACAGGGAGAGTAAGAAAAGGAACTATAGCCTCACCCCAACTCCTCTCCCAAAAAAAGTAAAACTGAAGGGGCTTTAATTAAACCAGGTTCATACTTTCTTTTTCAGGCTGCCAAATAGTGTTCTTCGATTAAACGGAGCGCTGGCACAGCAACCCAATCAAGGACTAACTGGCAACTGCTTATAATCTCAAGGCTTTTAATACAATTTCTCTGCGTCCTCTGCGCCTCTGCGTGCCACCCCCTGCCAATTTTTCACTTTTTTCCCTTCGGCACAATCATTGACTATTCCCTATAAACTCAATAAATTTTTACAACATGGGAAAGATTATAGGAATTGACTTAGGCACCACCAACAGCTGCGTTTCGGTAATGGAAGGCAACGAGCCGGTGGTAATAGCCAATGAAGAAGGACGCCGTACCACCCCGTCGGTAGTAGCTTTTCTTAAAAATGGCGAACGTAAAGTGGGAGATCCTGCCAAGCGCCAGGCCATAACCAACTCTCAAAACACCATCAGCTCTGTAAAGCGTTTTATGGGCCGCAGGTTTGATGAAGTGACAGAAGAGATCAGCCACTGGAGCTACAAAGTGGTAAAAGGTGACAATAATACACTTAGAATTGACATAGATGGCAGACAATATACGCCACAGGAAATTAGTGCCATGGTACTCCAGAAAATGAAAAAAACTGCCGAAGATTACCTGGGCCACGAAGTAACAGAAGCGGTGATTACCGTGCCTGCTTACTTTAACGATGCACAGCGCCAGGCCACCAAAGAAGCCGGCGAAATTGCTGGCCTTACTGTAAAACGTATTGTGAACGAACCAACAGCCGCAGCATTAGCTTACGGTTTAGATAAAGGTGGTAAAGACCAGAAGATAGCTGTATTTGACCTTGGTGGTGGAACATTCGATATTAGTGTGCTGGAATTAGGTGATGGTGTGTTTGAAGTAAAATCAACAAACGGTGATACACACTTAGGTGGCGATGATTTTGATAAAGTAATTATGGACTGGCTGGCCGACGAATTTAAAGCCGACGAAGCCATTGATCTGCGTAAAGACCCGATGGCTTTACAACGTTTAAAAGAAGCATCAGAAAAAGCTAAGGTGGAATTATCATCAAGCACAGAAACAGAGATCAACCTGCCTTATGTAACAGCAGTTGATGGTGTGCCTAAACACTTGGTAAAAAAATTAACCCGTGCAAAATTTGAAGCACTGGCCGATAAATTATTTGAGCGTTGCTTAAAACCATGCGAAGCTGCATTGAAAGATGCCGGCATGAGCACCAGCGAAATTGACGAAATTATAATGGTGGGTGGCAGCAGCCGTATCCCTAAAGTACTGGAACTGGTAGAAAAATTCTTTGGTAAAAAACCCAACCGTGGTGTAAACCCCGATGAAGTGGTAGCCATTGGTGCAGCTATACAAGGCGGTGTTATGACCGGCGAAATTAAAGATGTATTGTTATTAGATGTTACACCTTTAAGCCTTGGTATTGAAACCATGGGTGGTGTAATGACAAGACTGATAGACAGCAACACCACCATACCAACAAAAAAATCGGAAGTGTTTAGTACCGCCAGCGATAACCAGCCTGGTGTGCAGATACATGTACTGCAGGGCGAAAGGCCAATGAGCAGCCAGAATAAAAGCCTGGGTACATTTAATTTAGATGGCATACCGCCTGCGCCGAGAGGTGTACCGCAGGTAGAAGTAATATTTGATATTGATGCCAACGGTATTTTACACGTTACGGCAAAAGATAAAGGAACAGGTAAAGAACAAAAAATAACCATACAGGGCGGCAGCGGCTTAAGCAAAGAAGAAGTAGAAAAAATGAAAGCCGAAGCAAAAGCTAACGAAGCCACCGATAAACTGGAAAAAGAAAAAGTAGAAAAGATAAATGGTGCCGACAGTTTAATTTTTCAAACAGAAAAACAACTGAAGGAGTATGGCGAAAAAATACCTGCTGATAAAAAAGCACCTATTGAAGCCACACTGGAAAAATTAAAGACCGCTCATAAATCTGCCGACCTTACACAGATTGATGCAGCCACTGCAGAAATGAATACCGCATGGACAGCAGCAAGCGAAGACATGTACAAAGCCACTCAGGAAGGTGCAGGCGCACAACAAGCCCAACCCGGATCTGATGCAGGCGGCGATGGCCAGCAACAGCACAGCGAAAGTAAAGTAGAGGATGTGCCTTTTGAGGAAGTGAAGTAAAGCAATTTTAATATAAGTGTGGCAGAGCGGTCGATGGCGTCTGATTGATACTCAGATAGACTGTTAAAAGTCTCGGGGGTTCGAATCCCTCCACTACCGCAACTACAACGGAAGGTCTTCACATATTCATTTTAAGTGAAGGTCTTCCAACGGTAATTAAATCCTCACAGAAATGTGAGGATTTTTCGTTATAAAATATTGTACTTTGCTAAATCATAAATCATTTTTAAAATGTTGAAAGAAGCTTGGGATTCAGTTAAAGATAATATTAAGGAAAGAATAAGTAATCCATTTTTGGGAACTTTTACTTTAGTATGGATAGTTCATAACTGGAAGATTGTCTATGCATTTTTTTATTTTGATAAAGAGTGGAAGCTTCAAACAAAAATTGATTATTTTAATAAATACTGGACTGATAATAATTTTTTCTGGAATTTAATTTGTGTTGCATTAGTAGCAGTTGGTATTTTAATAATAACATACTTTTTTTTAGGACTTTCGAGATTCTTGGCGAATTATTTTGAAAATGTAATTATTCCAATTGTTTACAAATTGAGCAAAGGAAAGATAGTGACTTTAGAAGTATATCAGAATGCTTTGAATCAAATTGAATTGCTTAAAGAGAAAGTTGAAAAAGAAAGAAAAGATAAATATGAAGCTATCGAAGAAAGAAATCAATTTGAAAAAAGATTAACGGGAAATGATGTTGATGCGTTTTCCTTAAATAATGACTCAGTGACATTAACGCCAAGCTATTCTACAATAATAAGCGAAGCAATCGATAGATTTAAATATGATAGAATGTTAGAAACAATTCTTTGGCTTGATAAGGGATTGGGCTTTTCAGGGGATGATAAAACGATTGACTTTCTACTGCAATATGATTTAATTGAACTAAAGAATGGAAGTGATTATACGAACATGATATATCAATATAAATCCGACGGCAAATTATTTAGACGACAATTTTTAGACTCAAAAAAATAAAAAACTTTAAAATTTATAAAAAATTATCTTCTACTAAAATATAATTTATGAGCGAAAACACAGAGTTTAATCTTGGAGATAAAGTTTATCATAAATCAAATTCTTCAATAATTTGGGTTATTGAAAGAATTGAGAAGGAAAAAAATGAAGCTCATTGTTCAACTTTAGATGGTGTAACAAAGGAATTAAAACGGGAAAGGTTTGCATTAATTACTCT
>JAYVJU010000108.1:0-11364 GCA_043769035.1 Ferruginibacter sp. | reverse complement strand
ACAAGATGTAGTGGAGGGTACCAAAAAAAACATTTGCGGCAAGGTTACAAGAGAAGTGGTAAAAGGCAGCGTGGAAGTGTATCCCATTCCCGGTTACGGTGCTGTGGAAATGGGCCTGCATATGTTTCATAACAACCAGGAAAAACAAACCGGCCCGCCAAAGGTTTCAAAATTCATCATCTTTTGGAAGCAAACAAATAAAGAATGGAAAATTGCAAAAGTGGTAAGCCTGCATTAAAATTATTACAGGTATAATTTCACCGGCAGGAAATGACTATATTAGTTTTGTAAAACGGGTATGAAGTATCTTTTTCTATTTACTTTTTTTATTTGTACTGCTGCGGTGCTGAATGCACAAAGCAATTACCGCTTTATTGCCTACAATGTTTCCAGCGGCCTTTCGCAAAACAGTGTGCATTGCATTTACCAGGATAGTGATGGTAAATTGTGGCTGGGCACACAAGACGGGCTGAATAGTTTTGATGGTCGCAATTTTAAACACTACAAATACAACGCTGCAGACAGCACCACCATCAGCGATCAGTTTGTGCTTTCAATAACGGAAGATGCCAAAGGATTTTTATGGGTGGGCACCCGCAGTGGCTTAAACCGTTTTAATAAACGTACCGGAAAATTTGAACGCATTTATTTAAATGCAAACGAACAAAATATTATTGGCGGCACCTACGCACATTTAACAGCAAGCACTCATAAAGAAATTTTATTACCCCGTGGTGCCGGTTCATCTGTTGTTACTAAACAGGGCGCTTTGCTTAAAATAGATTCTGCTATCAGCAGTATATCTTTTCCGGTGTATGATAACCAAAATAAATTGTGGGGCATCAATCAAAACGGAGAATTATGTACAGCAGTAATCAATAATCAAACAGTACAAATTACAACGCTTTCAAAATTACCCTTAACAAACCAGCAGGTAAAATACCGTTGTGCTGCTGCGGATGATGGTATTATTTGGTGTTACCCTGCCAACATAGCAGCAGGAGCTGTTTATTTTTTTAACAGCCATACCAAACAGTGGTTGAATAATACTGTTTATATACCAGCACCTGTAAATCATTTAATGGTAACTAAAAATGGTACAGGCTGGGTAAGCACACTTACGGGTTTGTATATTGTTACCGGTAAAAAAAATGTTCAAAAAATAAATACCGTTGCATCTTTAAATAATGAATTGCCTGCCGGTAATATTTTATATACTTACCAGGACAGGCAGCAAAATATTTGGGCAGGCAGTGCCAACGGCGGCTTTGCATACTACAATCCTGAGTTTGATAATTATAATTTGTTAAGCACTAATGTGGCCAACGAAGCTGTTACTGCAGTGGCTGATGCAGATGCCAACACCCGCTGGCTGGGCAGCGCCAATGGTTTGTACCGCATGAAAAAAAATGACAGCACTGCTTTTACGGTTGCAGAAAAATTGTTTAGCGGTAGCCGCATTACTGCCTGCGTTAAAGACCAGCAAAATAATATATGGACAGCCGTGCAAAACGACGGGCTGTATATTTTATCTGCCGCAGGCAAAATAATTAAAGCTTACAAACAGGAAGACAGCAGCCTGCAGACAAAAAATATTTTATACCTGCTGTGCGACAGCAAAGGCCGTGTACATGTTTGCACCGAAAGAGGTTTTTACATTTTTACAACCACAGAAAAATGGATAAGCCATTACAAAGCTCCTAAAGACATAAGCCGTGGCGGTTATTATGTGTTGCATTGCTACGAAGACAAACAGAAAAATATTTGGTACAGCAAGCATATTGGTATTGAAGTGCTGGACGAAAACCTGCAGTTTAAATTTACCATTAGCAGTGAGAATAATAACAGCCCCATAAAACGCAGCATTATTACCGGCTGCACACAGGATGATACAGGTAATATGTGGATAGCCACATTAAGCAACGGGCTGTATCGTTTTGTCAATAATAATTTACAGCAGTTTAGTACGGTGCAGGGCCTTTCATCAAACATTATTTATGGTGTTGTTAATGATAACGAAGGAAGATTGTGGGCCACCACCACAGCGGGCATTAATGTGTATGTGCCGCAGCAAAACCGTTTTTATACTTTAAATACTAAAGATGGTTTACCGGCAGATGATTATGTGCTGGGTACAATTTATAAAAACAGCAACGGGCAAATACAGGTGGGCAGCTCAAAGGGTTTAATTACTATTAACACCGGCAATATTGTTTTGCAAAACAAAAAAGCAGCAGCACATATTGCCGATGTAAAATTAAATGGCGAAAGCGTAGCCGCATTGATGCAGCCATTGGTGATTGCACCCGGCAACAACACGGTAAGTTTCTATTTTTCTATTGCAGAAGCATTGCAGCCACGCAGCATTATTTATCAGTACCGCATGAAAGGTGTTGATGATAACTGGATAATACTGCAGGACGATAATCATTCCATCACTTACACCAATCTGTCTTATAAAAAACTAACCATGCAGGTAAGGGCGGCGTATGCCATACAGGATTTACCCAATGCCGCTGTGGAAGAATTTATAATTATAATGCAGCCACCCTTTTGGAAAACCACCTGGTTTATGTTGCTGCTGTTATTAATGGCAGCAGGTATTTTTTATGCCGTGCTGCGGCAAATAAATTTGCAGCGCAAAAGAAAAAGAGAACAACTGGCGCAGGTACAAAAAGAATTGCAGCTGGAAAGGGAACGCATCAGCCGTGATTTGCATGATAATATTGGTGCTTACACATCTGCATTAATTGCAGGTATTAACCGCATAAAAGCAACCGACGAAAAAAATGATGAACTGAAAGAGCTGAGTGAATATGCAGGCAGCATTATGGGCTACCTTAGGGAAACAATATGGGTGCTGAATAACGAACACATAACACTTACGGCATTTACCGACCGGTTTAAAAACTACGCCACAAGAATAATAAAAAATTATCCCGGGCTTGCTGTATTGTTTACTGTTACTATAGAAAAAGAAAGGGAATTATCTCCGCAGCAATCGTTAAACCTGTTCCGCATTATGCAGGAAGCTTTGCAAAATGCCTGTAAACATGCAGGCGCATCTGTAATTACCATTACGGTAACTGCAGCAGAAAAAACAGCCATAGCAGTAGCTGATAATGGCAAGGGCATAATAGAAAATAACAGTGGCGACAGTTACGGCCTGCAGAATATGCAGCAGCGGGCAGCAGAAATAAATTTTAATTTCGGTATACAATCAAGTGGCCATGCAGGCACAACAGTATTGCTGCATGAAAAATAAATAATGCATATGCAGCATTTGATTGTAACACAAAGCATATAAAATTTGCAGTATGGTATTAATAGGTGTGGTAGATGATAAACAGGTAAACCGCCGTACGGTAGAACGCAACCTGGCAACCTGCAGTGGCTTCAGCATTGTATTACAGGCCAGCAATGGCAAAGATTTTATGGAGCAGATGGAAGCCCTGCCTGCTGATAAAAAACCACAGGTGGTCCTGATGGATATTGACATGCCGGTAATGAACGGCATTGAAGCCATTGCTGTAGGCAGTATAAAATTTCCGGAAACAAAATTTTTAGTGCTTACTGTTTTTGATGATGATGAAAAAATATTTGAAGCCATACAGGCCGGTGCCAGCGGTTATTTATTAAAAGATGATACCGCCGTACAATTGAACGAAGCCATATTGCAAACGCTGGAATACAATGCCGTGCCCATGAGCCCCACCATTGCCCGTAAAACACTCAGCTGGCTGCGGCAACTGCAAAAACCAGCAGCGCCGGTTGCAACACAGCAGGAAATTTTAAGCGACCGTGAAATTGAAATTTTAAAACTGATGGTGGAAGGGCTGGATTATAAACAGATTGCCGATAAATTGTTTATCAGCCCTTTAACCGTACGCTCTCACACAAAAAATATTTACGATAAGCTGCACGTAAACTCCAAAGCGCAGGCTATACAAATTGCACATAAATATAAGTGGGTGCAGTAAAAGCTGCATTTTTTTATAAGTCGCAGTCTGGTATTTGGCAAACGGCAGCGTATTGCTTTGCTGCTGCTGTGGGCTTTTGCTAAGCCGTTTATCGGAGACAATCGGCGGCGGAGAACACCAACAGCGGCGGAAATAATTATATAAATGCTGCTGACATCCTTTCTTGTTCTGCATTATAAATTTTATAAGCAGCGGCAACTTTCTTCCAATCTTTTACAACAGCGGATATTTCTTGTATTATTTTTGAAGCTTTGTCATCAGATAGCCGAAAATACCCTGCTACTTCCATTGCCAAATTCAAATCCAGAGAATTATCTGTGTATGTAATATTAAGATTTAATCCTTTACCGTATTCATTGGGGTTAATGTCGTAAGCTGGTGAAAGCAGCCATCCTTTATCTGTGAGTAAAAAGCCGTGATTGCGCAGGTGGTCGTCTGTATTTTTTACGCAGATGCTAAATACAATTCTTCTCCATAATTCTTCCAGGTCTTTTTCAACTGCTGCACCATGCCTTATGATAAACTCCATCAATTCTAAATAGCTTGCACCAGATGAATCTTCTCCATCTATGTAACCAAGTAAGGTCATAGCGGATGCAAAATGAATTCGTTCTCCAGATGTTGCTCTGTCAAAGCGTTTGGTGAGATAGGTGTGATATTTATTGTTAAACTGCAATAATTTCCCTTGTGCAACATTTAGCCCTGCTGTTATTGCCAGTTGGTTAGTAACCATTTCCCATGCTGCTGTATCTTTATCATCGTTTCTGCTGGGAAATTTTGCAATCCATAAATTATTATTTGCATCTACCACACTTGCTTTTGGCCTGGCGCCCCCTAATGATGAACCTGGTGCAATTAACAGGGCTATCCATTTTAAATATTCAGGATCGTCGGTATTATCTTCTTCAAATTTTAAACTTGCATGCTCCAGTTCCCTTAACGATGTCCATGGTGGGGCTGCCATTTGCTTATTGTCATTTAAGAAGGGCCCATTATCATCTAACTTAAAACGCAATGCACCCATTCTGTGGCTGTCATATACGCCCAATAGAAAATCCGATTCCATTAATTTTTTTACTGCTCTGTCTTCCTGTTTTGCTATTGCTGCTTCTCTTCGTTGCATCAATACTCTGCCCCACCTGTCCGGACATGAATCCAAAAAAACACCAAAGTTGGGTTTATCATCCCTGGGATAATATGCTCCTGTGTATAATTGCAGGTCAGGGTCTATCATTTGCGAAAAGCCAGATTTCAGCCATGCATCAGCATATTCAAATGAAAACGATTCTTTTCCTTTTACCGGTGATACTGATAAAACTCCCATTAGCTTTGGCTCTTCTAAGCCTTGCCAATGTGCATATACCTTAATTTCTTTTTTTGCATTTGCTGCCATTACTGTACTTATTTTTTAGGTGCCCGTTCTTTTATTGTAAGTTCAGCATCCTGTAGTTTTCTTCCCAAAATATCATCGGCTGCCACTTTTAGTAAATCTTTTTCCAGATGCAGTACAAATAATACCTGAACATAAGAACCTATAGCAACCCCCGGCACACCCTTTTCTATTGCAAGCAGTGTAGGCCGGCTAATGTTTGCCCTTTCTGCAACTTGCGCTGCACTCAGCTTACGCCGTAAACGGGCCAGTTTGATATTTTCCCCAAATGCTGCAAGAATTTTGTCCGTGCTTGGCAATATTTGAGATTTTTTATTTTTCATAATGATAATTATGTTTTACAAATATAGCATATTTTGTAAAATATAATTTACATTATTGAGTACAATGAAGTTTCGGCATCTATTTCGTAACCTACGAAAATATATTTTTTGCTGTCTGCGGCTTCCATTTCAACCGGGGTACAATTTGTACCCCAGTTGCTTTTAAGCAGTTCATCCCTGCTAAGCATCTTTTTTATATACTGCTTCACATCCGAACTATCAGTCAATATTTCAACAACATCTTGTACAGAGAAGTACCATTTTTGTTCTTTCTCATTCCACTCGGAACGAACTTGTTTACTCTCAAAAAGTTTAATATTGCTTATAACTAAAAAATACAGAGTATTTCAGGTTATTTACATCGTTTGAAGCTATGTAAATATTGAGAGGCTTCGCCTGCGTTTGTGGTACACAAATGCAATACTATGTTTTGGGTGCCATTAACCTAGGTATGGGAGTTATTCTTCTATATTTATTACTGTTTTAAGTAAAGATTCATCACCACCATTTTCAATTATAAATTGTTTTTTAGAAATACTAATGCCAATTCCTTTAGAAAAATCAGTCCATTCTGAAATCTTAAAAAGGAAGTCGCCTCCTAAATCAATATAAACATGTGCTTTTGAAAGCCTCCATACTTCTTTGACTCTTTTCCATTCAAATCTCTCTTTATTACTATCGTCATGGCTTGGCTTATACACAGCTGTAAATTGATGCATTTTTGCAAATCTGTCAAACTCTGGAGTATATTCATCATACTCTATTGTTTGAAAAGGCATGATTTTGAAATTACTGGAAAATTTGGCTCCGTTAACTATCCATGCCATTTCTGTCCCGTAAAAAGTTTCTCTGGAAGTTAGTGTTTCGTAGTTGATGGGAGAGTTTTGCAATTCTATAACTCGGTTATGAATTGTTACAACGTCTGCAATATGTTTTATGTTATCTCTGTTTAAAATGATTTCGCAATTTGCAATACCAAATACACTTTTCCACCTTCTGTGCCATTCTGTTTCTGGCTTATACCAGGAATCGCAATCAACGCTTTTTTTATGTGCCCAGTGCCATGATTTGAATTCCCCACATTTTGTAATCGTTTTATTTTGGCAAAGAGGGCATAGACCTGTTTTGTTTGGAGTTGCACAAGATTTAATGCCGTTAATCAAGGCATACAGCATAAAAAATGATTTATTTGTAAAGGTATTGTCAGATATAATTCCTTCGCCTGCGTTCGTGCTATTCAGTCATTCAAGTAATAATTTTTTCTTCTTTTAACCTATCTATTTTCCATTGTGGTAAAGATTTAACCGTGTCAGGATTTAATGCAGACATTATTTGAGCATACCATTGCCCTAATTTTGTTTTGTCATTTTTGCCTTGTTTTGGAATTTTAGTTCTATCTCCATTTTGAAAAATCTTTAGTTCTTCTATGCGTTTTTCAAATGCTCGTTTGTCTTTATTCAGTTTATAATCTTTGTCTATGTACTGTGCTAAAAAAGCAACCTTTGTTTTATCTAGACGATTTTTTTTCCAACTATCCATATAGTCATTTACCTTGTTGCCTAAATCTTCTATGTGTTTATCTTTTGAGCTTTGTGAAGGGATTGTTAGAAATCTAGGATGTGTTTTATAAAATTCAATAATGTCTATTTTAAATTGTGGCCAAGTATCTTCGATTGTTTTGGTGTCTAATTTAATACCGTTTTTTTTGAGTATTTCGTACCTATATAGAGGATAACTTTTGGGGTTTTCGGGGTCGCAAGGATTTTTTTTGTAGGTCATTTGTTGAAGTCTAAGCCATGCAAATTCCTCTTTATATTTTGTCCTTAAATTTCTTGGCATATAATTATAACCTGTGTCATGCATAAAAGCAAGAAACTTTCCAAAGCCATTAAAAAATTTTTGTACTGTAGGATTGAAAATAAAACCTGCATCATATAATCGTTGTTCTTTTATTGGGTCTAAGGTCTTAGCTTTTTTGAATCTCCTTTGGTCCATGCACCATATACCTAAAGATTTTGTTTCAGGATTTTCTTTTGAAATATATGGCCATTCTGGTCTAGTTTCTTTTGCATCACAAAAAGCTTGAAAATTTGCCTCCCAGCCTGCTATCGTTTCTCCTTTTCTTGCTTTTATTTTAAATACCATTTGTCCGCCTTCAATACGGTAAGTATCAATTTGCCCCCAAATTGGTTGTTGATTTGCAATGCTACCTGTCTCTTTTGTGACAGTAACGGCAAGTTCAGAGAATGAAAAATATTTATTTTTATTTTTTTCTAAAAAATTTATTAGAGAATTCGCAAATGGACTTCCTTTTCCCGGTAATCCATCTGATACTTTTTCTTCCCTTCCAGATGCCAATAGCCACCTTGATTTTTTCTCATCTAACTTTAAGTAATGTTTATTTACGTCAACACCTCTAGTTTGTGTTAATAAAGTTCCTGCGAAACATGAGTCTGAAACAATTAAAATATGCTTTGCATCAATTGCTTCAATAGAATCAATTATTGTTGAGTTATTAATGTAATTATACGTTGAGTTATGTGTTGCATCATAAGGAAGCCAATATCCTTTCTTTGTCTTTGGATTTATTAATCCATGTCCCGCAAAATAAATAATTAGTTTATCATTTGCTGTCAAAACCCCACTAAGATGATTTAGTGCATCAATGATATTTGCCCTGTTTGCTTGGCTATCAAATAATGAATCATGCACATCTTCAAATCCATATTTTTCAATGAGTATTGTTTGAAATCTTAGTGCGTCAAATTTGGCATTGTTCAAAAGTTTAAATGAATTATCCTTGTATTTGTCAATAGCAATTGTAAGTATGTAATTATTTCCTGTCAAATTTGATTATGTTTGAAATGTCGCTTAAACATGAAGTACAACACTAGCATTGCTGTTATAAACCGCTGTTCAATTTTTGAAACAGGTATTCATTATCAGCAAATCAGTAGTATACATTTTGTCTGGTAAAATTTTATTTTTCAAACACTTCAGTAGTGTTTAATTAATACTGTTAAATTACCACTTTATCCCATACGAAAAATAGTTTTTTCACCTTTCTTCATGCATATTTTTTTTAAACCTGCTTGCTGCGTACTAATACTTTTACCGCATATGCAGTATTGCCCAATCCCTCTTTAATACCGATTTTGCAGAAAACAACAAGATGAAAATCCGTTTACTATGCGCTGCACTTTTTATAGCAGCCCTTGTTACCGCCCAAACCATCACTATAAGCCCGGTTAAAAATGCCAATGGCAAATGGGCATTGGTTGATAATACCGGCAAAGCCATTACACAGCCCGTTTACAAACGCATTACTGCCACCAGCAGCGTGGGCTATATTGTAGAAAATGCCGCCACAAAATTATGCGGCCTGCTGGATTATAAAGGCAATGAAATAATTGCCTGCATTTATGACAGTATTTTCAGTTATCATTATTCTGAAGAACTGACTGCGGTGTTGAAAAATAAAAAATACGGTTTTATAAACAAGCAGGGGCAGGTGGTGCAGCAATTGGAATTTGATAAAATTTCTGATACCAATTTTTACAAAGGCTTTGTAACCGTAACAAAAGGCAGCGAAAAATTTGTTATTGATAACAGTGGAAAAAAATTAATGCCCTCACCCGAACCGCAGGAAAGCAATTACAACAGGGCATTGGCGGCGGCCAACAGCACCAAAGAGCGCACAAAAGCAGTTACAGATTACATTAACAGCATTGGCACTTTGGGCTACAGCGATGGACAAAAAACCTGGTTAATTGCTGGTAAGTTTATAAAAATGATGGATATAGATTATCAGGCTTTTTTTGAAACCATGATGTCAAGAGACGTAAAGGCGGGTGATGTAAAACTTTGTATAAAAGCAATGCAGTCATTAAGCAAAGAACAGATAGGGGGATTGAAAGCATTGGCAAAATATGCAGTGGATGATTTTGTGGCAACGCAAAATAAAACAACGCCACCGCCTTATCCTGCCGGTATACCAAAGCCCGGTTTTGGCTGGGGTAAAACCGGCAGCAGCGATAAAGTGTTTATCTATCAACAAAGCAATATTTCTGCTGAAGAAAAATACAGGCTTATAAAAAACAAACTGTCATCTGGCCAAACAGTAGAGCCATACGATATAAGCTGGTCGGTTACCTACGAAAATCAGCTTAAAGCAAACGAAGCTTATGCAAAAGCAAAAGCACAGCAAGACTTAGCAAAAGCAAAAACACTTGTTGGCAGCTATTTTTCTTATACCATAATACCAAAGAAAAATTTATTGGGCAACAACATTAATAGTGATGCTGGCAATTATGTTTTAAAAGTAACAGGAGTAAAAGAAAATTATTCCACCGGCGAGGCTATGGTAACAATACGTTATACCGGCACTGATGGCTCCTCTTGCTATGCATTTAACGGCGAGCTGGAAGCAAGCAAATTATTATATGGCAGTGGCAATGTTTATTATTCTAAGTCAGATGGAAAGGGCACCTGCTCATCATGCGCCGGCAAAGGCGGCGGCAATTATAATTTTTCTCATACCAACGATTACCAATATACCTACGGTGCTAAAGTAACCTACAGCAGCAGCACATGGGTTAATTGTAAAACCTGTGGCGGCGGTGGAAAATCAAATTATATAGATTATAAAATCAGCTGCCTCTGATTAATATTTTCCACCTGTTAACTTAATAATTGCTGCATATGCAGTATTGCCACAGTTTGTAAAACAAATAATATTTGTGGTATAAAACTATTAACCCATGAACCTTAAATCCGTTATTACAACAGCAGCACTCTTTTTATTTTTTACTGCCACTGCACAGGAAAGCAATTTAGCCGAAGCCATAAATATTGGTGCAGGTGGCACTTTTGGTAAAGCAAAAATTTTAAAGAAAACTGATAAACTGGTACTGGCCCAGGTTTCTGTTGCATTTAAACAAATGACTACAAAAGCTGTGCAGATGACCGAAAAGAAAAGAACAATATTTGGAAAAAGTCCCGGCAAATCGGCTACTGCATCGGTAACTGCTTATTTAGAAACCACCGACGGAGAATTAAATGATAATGACTACCTGGAGGTAACCAATCATTTTCATAATTACCTGCAGGTAAAATTAAAAGAAGCAGGAATTGATACCGTTGCCTGGACAGGTATAAGCAATACCGAATTTTTTAAAGATAATTTGAAAGAGAAGGACGACGATAATGAAGAAGAAAAAAGCAAGGGCAATGCCTGGGTAACTTATAACGCATACAACGGAGCCACACTTTTTAAAAAGCCCACACAACTGGCTTTTTTACGGCTGAAAAAAGCAGGAAAGCTTTGTGATGAATTTGGAGGCCCGGCATTATTTATAAACACCACTGTTGATTTTGCTGACCTGGATGTGGCCGTAGATGTAAAAACATCCGGCTATAAAAGCACCTGGACACCCAACAGTTCTCAATCCACCACAATGAAGTCGGAAACAAAGGTTAGGGCATTTATGAAAATACCTGCGTTTACAGACCGGCTGGAATACAGTTATTTGATAAATGAAAAACTAGCTGCTGAAAGCATTAGCCTTGGTAATGAACTTCCGGCAGAAGTTGACTACGCCACAGCACTTACTGAAGACCCGGAAAGAGCAACAAAGCGGAGCAAGTTTTTTTCTGTTTCATTATCAAAAAA
>JAYVJU010000107.1:0-8580 GCA_043769035.1 Ferruginibacter sp. | reverse complement strand
AGGTATTCTTACCTCTACAAAAGATAAGAAAGATGCCCCCGAAGGTTTATGGGCCAAATGCCCCAATTGTAAATATACCTGCACCATTAGTGAACTGGGCGAAAACAAATTTGTTTGCCCCAAGTGTGAATACCACCACCGTATTGGAAGCGACGAATATTTCGACATCATTTTTGATGATAACCAATACACCGAATTATTTGCCAACATAAAATCTAAGGACTATTTAAACTTTGTTGATTTAAAGCCATACAACAAACGTTTGGAAGATGCGTATGCCAAAACAGATATACACGATTCTATAACAGTAGCACATGGTAAAGTAAAAGAAAACGAACTGGTGGTAGCCTGTATGGATTTTGAATTTATTGGCGGCAGCCTGGGTAGTGTAATGGGTGAAAAAATAAGCCGTGCCTGCGATTATTGTATTGAACACCGTATTCCTTTTATGATCATTAATAAAAGTGGTGGTGCAAGAATGATGGAAAGTGCTTTCTCCTTAATGCAGCTTGCAAAAACATCGGGCAAATTATCGCAGTTAAGTGATGCCGGTGTACCTTATATCTCTTTGTGTACCGACCCTACTTTTGGCGGTACCACAGCCTCCTTTGCCATGTTAGGCGATATTATTTGTGGCGAACCCGGTGCTCTTATTGGCTTTGCCGGCCCACGTGTAATTAAAGAAACCATTAAAAAAGATTTGCCCGAAGGTTTTCAACGCAGTGAATTTTTACTGGAGCATGGTTTTTTAGATTTTATCATCCCAAGAAAAGAACTGAAAGAGAGGCTTGCGAATTTACTGGTTACATTTAAGAGTTAAAATTTGTAACCCTGCCAAAACATTTTCTTTATTACAAAGAATTTTCAATTTTAGAAATCGTCAGTACATCCTGGCCGGTAGCATCGCCAACTTCCTGTAGTTTACCAAAAGCTGCTGCTGTGGCAAAGTTGAGTATTTCCTGCGGTAAATGCTGGTTGTACATGCCATAAATAATGCCTGCCATAAAACAATCGCCACTGCCAGAGCGGTCTGCAACGCCAACACAGCTAAACTCCGGCGACTGGTAAAATTTTCCTTCGGTAAATAAACTGGTGTAATATAAAATACTGTTTTTATCACCATCAAAACGAAAAGTATTGGCCACTGTTTTACAACGTGGAAATAATTGTATAATAGCTTCGGATGTTTTTTGTGCATGATCAAGATAAGCCTGCTTGCTTTTTTTATCATGCAGTTGTTCATCTATTGATGTGCCCAGCAAAGTATTGGCACTCCAGATATTTCCCATTACCACATCGCAATAACTCACCAGCTCAGGCATAATGTCAACAGGATCTTTTCCATACTTCCATAAACGGGAGCGGTAATTTAAATCGCAGGAAATATTGATGCCTTTTTTACTGGCCGCCTGTAAAGCCTCCAGGCAAACAGCTGCTACATTTTGATTTAATGCAGGGCTTATTGCCGAAAAATTAAACCACGATACACCACTTAAAACCTTATCCCAATCAATCATGCCCGGTTTTATTTCAGAAAAAGAAGAACGGTCCCTGTCGTAAACCATCATGCCTTTTAAATCGGCACCTCTTTCCAGGTAATAAATACCAATGCGGTTGCCTGAAAATAAAATAGAAGAGGTATAAATATTTTTATACTCCAGGTAATGCAGCATGTGCCTGCTCATAAAATTATCGGGCAATACCGTACAGTATTTCACCGGCACATCCCATTCGGCCAATGCAGTAGCTACATTAGCTTCGGCTCCGCCAACATATAATGTCATCGGTTGTTTATCCGTTATGTTTTCGGCTGCTGCCGGCGATATGCGTAACAGCAATTCGCCAAAGCACAATACTTTTTGTTTAGCCATACTGTTTAATTTTCATAACAAATTTATTAAAAGCCATTGTTGTTTGTATTATTTATTTAACAGCAGCCTTATTGCAATTTGTAAAAAAAGCCCTCAGTTGAAGGCTTTAAAATATCAATGGGTTTTTCTTCCTGTTTTAAAAACCAAAATACTGTTTGGCATTGTTATAACAAATATCCTCTATCACTTTTCCTGTCCAGGCAATATCATTGGGCATTTCGCCATTTTCAATTTCTTCGCCAAACAGATTGCAAAGTAATCTTCTGAAATATTCGTGGCGTGGAAAAGAAAGGAAACTCCTGCTGTCGGTTAACATACCTACAAACCTACTCAGCAAACCCATATTGCTGAGTGCATTCATTTGTTTGGTCATCCCGTCTTTCTGATCGAGGAACCACCAACTGCTGCCAAACTGTACTTTACCCGCCACGCTGCCATCATTGTAGTTACCAACCATGGTAGCCATTAATTCATTATCAGCAGGATTTAAATTATACAAAATGGTTTTAGCCAGCTGATCTGTGGAATCTAATTTATTAAAAAACTTAGCCATCGCTCTTGACTGAGAAAAATCACCAATACTATCCCAGCCGGTATCGGGCCCAAGCAATGATAACATACGTGCATTATTATTTCGTAATGCACCCAAATGATACTGTTGCACCCAGCCTCTTTCATGATCCCATTTTGCAAATTCAATCAGCATGGCCGATTTGAATTTATGATTTTCCAAAAGACTTAAGGTGGCACCTTTTCTTATTTTACCAAAGATGGTTTCAATTTCAATGTCGGTATAATCTTCTGCATAAATTTGCTCTAAGCCATGATCGGAAACAGAAGCGCCATTGGCTGCAAAATAATCATGACGGCTTTTTAATGCTTTTAAATAATCGCCGTAGTTGCTTACTGAAATATTTGCTGCCGCTTCTACTTTATTTACATACGCATTAAAGGTTGCTGCATCATCTACGTTCATGCCTTTATCAGGACGGAAAGCCGGCAACACTTTAATGGGGCAACCACTTTTAGCAATTTGCTGATGATATTCTAATGTATCGGTAGGATCATCTGTAGTACAAAGGGTTTTTACTTTCATTTTTGTAAGTAAGCCCTGTACGTTATATTCTTTTGTTTGCAGCAACCCAGAAGCTTCATCATAAATTTCTTTTGCTGTATCGGCATTTAAAACTTTATCGATGTTGAAATAACGCTGTAATTCCAAATGCGTCCAGTGGTATAGTGGGTTACGCAAGGTATAAGGTACAGTTGCTGCCCATTGCTGAAATTTTTCAAAGTCGCTTGCAGCACCAGTACAATATTTTTCGTTGATGCCATTGGTACGCATGGCCCGCCATTTATAGTGGTCGCCATATAGCCATGCTTGTGTTATGTTACCAAAGTTGATGTTGTTGGCAATTTGTTCGGGCGGCAGGTGATTATGATAATCAATAATGGGCATTGCCTTTGCAAACTCATGATAAAGGGTTTGCGCTGTTTTGCTTTGTAACAGGAAATTTTCGTCTAAGAATTTTTTCATTCTTTTAAATTTAGCTTTTGAGTCTTCTATATCAAAAATATGAATTAAGTATTTTATACTATTGAATAATTATGCAATCGTTACCGCATAGCCCCCAGTAAAGGCATTCTACAAATTTTTATTTATAACTCAACCCTTCATTAAATTTAAAAAGTGGATATGCTTTACCTTTTAAATTACCAGGCACATCTGATTGTTGTTTTTGTGCAGCATCTTCCGAAACAGGTGTAGTAAACGGCATTTTACCTGAGGGATTAAATTTTCCGGTTATTACATCAAGTACCGCTTCTGTAGTAGTACCAAAAGTGGCTAATACTGCTTTAATGTTGCCTTTATTTTTATCGTTATAAATTTCATCAATCACCCAGGGGTTAGTATAATTAATTAGAAGTACAGTTGGCTTTTTTGCAGTAAGTTTATTTACATAATCAATATCCACTGCGTTTTTTGATAAGGAAAGATAAAGCGGTGTGCCATCTGCATCAAACAAAGATTTGGAGCCGGAAGTAATCCACAAAACTAAAGCATCTGCTTCTTCAGGTGTTTTTACAAATTCAATATCATAATTATTATCCGTTGCCTGGTAAATATTACTGGCACTTGCGCCTTTCTTTTGAAAATAAGATTCGAAATATATTTTTGTTTTAGGTTTAAATGGAAGTGTATTTTTTTCATTACGAAGCAATACAATTGATTTGCGGAAAGCAATATCTGCTTTTTTCTGAAACGCTTCGTTACCCACTAATTTAACTGCTGCATCTGCATCCACATATGGATTTTCAAAAAGCCCCAGTTCAAATTTTTCCATCAGTAAAAGATAAACCGAATTGTCAATTAATTTCATATCCACCTTTCCACTTTTTACAGTTTCTAAAAGCGGAGCAGGGTCTGCCGTGCCAGAATAAATATTTACACCAGCTTCCAGTGTTTTTTTATATCGCTCTGTTACGGTTAAGTTTTCTGCACCCCAAGGCATCATTTCAATAGGGCCGGTATCAGAATTAATAATTCCTTTAAAGCCTAATTGCTTTCTTAACAAATCCTGTAATACTCCTTTATTATAAGCGTATGCAATTTTTTCATATTGGGTATTATTGGGTATCGAATAATAAGGCATAATGGAAGATGTGCCTGCTTTAATAGCTGCTTTAAAAGGAATGAGATTATTTTTAAACATCCCACCGGGGAACACTTCGTTTTTTCCCCAATTAAAATGTGGGTCTTGCCCGCCTTCGGTTGCACCGCCACCAGGAAAGTGTTTTGTTGTTAGTGCTACCGATGTATTACTTAGTTTATTGCCCTGGAAGCCCAGTACAATTTCAGTAGTCATTTTTGCTACCCAATTGGCATCCTCGCCAAATGTGCCTTCCACACGCTGCCATCTTGGTTCTGTACTTAAATCAGCCATGTACATATACCCCTTTCGCAAACCAACAGCAGCCCATTCCTGCCGGGCAATGTCTGCAAACTCTCTTACTAATTTTAAATCTCTTGTTGCTGATAACCCCAACTCTCCCGGCCAGGCTGAGAAAGTTGTTTTGCCCACACTTAAACCAATTGAAGCATCTTTGGTAATATGATTTCTTGGGTTTGATGCTACAATGGCGGGAATACCCAATCCATCACTTTCGCAAATGGCCTGTAACTTATTACTCCATTCTGCAATAGTTCTGGTACTTGTGTTAACTCTTAATATAAAATGGCGAAGATGATATTGAGTAACAGCTTTTGTTGTACCAGCCGCCGACATAATAGGTATCGGTAGTGGTTGTTTTGAAAACATATTGATTACCTGAATCAAATCTTCTTCATTAAAATCGCTTGTAACAGGATCTTTGGTTTTTGGCGCTTCAAAACTCCAGTCGTTTTTTAAACGGGTAGAACTAATAAGCATGAAGCCTGCTTTTTGTTCAACGCTCATTTTACTGACTAAATCTTTTGCTCTTGCATCATAAGGTAAACGCCAGTCTTCGTACTTATCTAATTTGCCATTGCGGTTTAAATCTTTAAATTGAAAATTATTTATAGTAATAATTTTTGCAGAACGAAAACCTAAAACGGGTTGTTTTGTAAGTTGTGCAACTATATTACCTGTACTGAAATGGCAGCAAGCTGCTACTATTAATTTTAGATAAATTGATTTATACATTTTTGAAAAATAAAAAATAGTTACAAATAGAAAGCGTTGAATAAAGAACTAAATGTACAAGAGTGCGACGCCAATGAAGCCTGATAGAATTAGTGAAGCAGGGTTCAAAAAAAAGAAGCCGTAATAATTATACAATAACAAATAAACCAAATGATGTAATAATCCGGGTACCCTTTCAGTGGACAAGGGCTTACAAACTCACTCCTCTCTTCCAAGGAATAAAATCATCCTGATTTAGCAATACCGCTTTGGGTATTACTTCGCCGCTGGCTGCTTTAATGCAATACTCCAATATCTCTTCCCCCATTTGTTCAATTGTTTTTTCGCCTTCTACAACAGGGCCGCAATCAATATCAATGATGTCATTCATTCTTTTTGTAAGATTACTGTTGGTACTTACTTTTATAGTAGGACAAACAGGATTACCTGTTGGTGTACCCAGGCCTGTGGTAAATAAAATTAATGTAGCACCACTTGCCGCTTTACCGGTTGTGGCTTCCACATCATTACCGGGTGTACATACCAAACTTAAACCGGGTTTTGTAACCGGCTCGGTATAATCCAGCACATCTACTACCGGTGATGTGCCGCCTTTTAATGCAGCGCCATTACTTTTTATAGCATCTGTAATTAAACCATCTTTTATATTTCCCGGAGATGGGTTCATGTGAAAACCGCTACCCACTCTTTCGGCCTGATCGTTGTAAGTACCCATTAAGTGCATGAATTTTTTTGCAGCTGCTTCATCAATAGTCCGGTCAATTAAATTTTGTTCGGCTCCACATAATTCAGGAAACTCGGCCAGTAAAATTTTACCGCCAAGGCCAACAACCAGATCACTCAAATAACCAACCGAAGGGTTTGCACTGATGCCGCTGAAACCATCGCTGCCACCGCATTTTACGCCAATGGTCAATTTAGTTAATGGAGCAGGCTTACGCTCAAGTTTATTTATTTCTATTAAACCTTCAAATGTTTTTTTAATAGCTTCGGCAATCAACTGCTCTTCGCTTTGCGATTGCTGCTGTTCGTAAATGTATAAGGGCTTATCAAAATTTGGGTTGAGTGTTTGCAGGTCATTTTTAAAATCGGCTACCTGTAAATTCTGGCAACCTAAACTTAACACTGTAACACCGGCAACATTGGGATGATTGGCATAAGATGCCAGCAACTTGCTTAATATGCCTGCATCCTGCCTTGTGCCACCACAACCACCCTGGTGATTTAAAAATTTAATGCCATCTACATTTTTAAATGGCCTGTTAACTGCAGAGCTAACCGGTGTTGAAAAAATATCAACGGCTTTAATATCCTGCCCGTTCTTAAATGCTTCAATTAACTGATGGGTGTATTGTTTATATTTATCAGCAACAGCATAGCCCAGCTCATTATGCAATGCTTCTTTTATTACATCTAAATTCCTGTTCTCACAAAAAACTGTTGGAATAAACAACCAGTAATTGGCTGTACCTACTTCGCCATTGCTGCGGTGGTAACCGTTAAATGTTTTACCGGTGAATTTAGACACATCAGGTGCTGTCCATTTATAATTGGTATTGCGGTAAAAATAAGGCTCTGCTGCATGTTTGATATTTTCTGTACTCATCCAGCTTGCTTTAGCAATAAAATGCTGTGCTTTACCTACCAGTACACCATACATAATTACATTATCGCCCTGTTGCAGATCTGTTGTAAAAAATTTATGTTTGGCTTTTACATCATCCTGCAAAACAAAAACTTCCCCTCCAAAATCAATGGCCTGTCCTTTTTTTAAATCTGTTAAAGCCACCAGCACATTATCTTTCGGGTGAACTTTTAAAACCAACTGCTTCATTATTATTTAATTTTTTACTTTTTCATTTTTAATTACTTCCATCATACCGTATTGTAAAATGTCTTCTACATTTTCTGTTACTTTTTCGGCAAAGCCTGGAATGGCTGTAAGATCTGCATTCCACAAAGCTGAATTAGCTAATACATTTTTTACTACCTGCTGTACCGGATAATTTTTCCATTGTTCAAAAAAGTATCCGGCCTTTGGATCTTTAACCGGATAATCATCCCCATTAAAGTTACCATAATAAATATCATTTTCAACTTTTACTACTTTCATAAAAACAAGGTATGCAGCAAAACCCAATGCCATATTTTGGGGCACCGATTTATACAACTCTGCATAGCGTAATAAAACCTGAACGATCCTCATCTCTAATTTAGAAGTATAGTTGAGGCTGATATTTATCCAGTGATGTTCGATACTGGGGTTACGGAAACGATCTAATACTTTGCCTGCAAAAGCCAACGCATCCTGCTGCGGTAAATCATAAGGGATGGCCCTGGCAATTTCTTTGGTCATTAAATCATTTGCAAATTTTGAAATTACAGGATTATCCATCGCTTCTTTTACAGATACAATGCCTGATAAAAATGCTACCGCACAACTTAAAGAGTGCGTACCATTGAGCAACCGTAATTTCAGTTCTTTAAACACGTGAATATCGGGAGTAATTACAACGCCTTTATCTGCTGCTGCAAAACTTAACACCGCTGCAATTTTTTCGTCGCCCTCAATAGCCCATAAACTATATACTTCACTCATGGTTAATAAATCGTCTGTATAACCAAGTTCATCTTCCAGTAATTTTTTAGCGGCAGCATCCGGTTTGCCCGGCACAATCCTGTCCACTAAAGAATTGCAAAAACGATTATGCTTTTCCAGCCACTCAATAAAATTTTCTTCCAACCCGTTTAAGTGCGCCAGTTCCAAAACGATGGCTTCTAATTTTTTTCCATTATCACTGATCAATTCGGTTGGCACAATTACCATTCCACATTGGGCACTGCCATCAAAAGCCTTGTAGCGTTCGTATAAAAATGCCAGTAATTTTCCGGGGTAAGATATTGGAGGGTGATGATGGATATCGTCTTTAACCAATTCAATACCCACTTCGGTTGTATTGGAAATTACCACCTGCATTTCGGGATTGTGAGCACACTTTAATATTGCTGCCCAATCATCTTTT
>JAYVJU010000106.1:0-5791 GCA_043769035.1 Ferruginibacter sp. | reverse complement strand
AAAGAATAAAAAATATTATTCAACAGCTGTTTCATACATGTAGTTGTTTTTTAAATGTACCAAAAAAACAGGCATGGTACAAAAGAGGTTTATTGTTTTATAAATTGTACCGCATTTATATAACGCTCTTTTTCCGCAGCAAGTATAATAAAGTAATAATACACATTACCAGCAGCATAGCAATAAACTGGTGCAAGACACCAAACAATAAAAGCCCGTTAGGTTGGGTTGACTTTAACACGGTGAAAATACCCAGCACCAGTTGCAGGGTTACCAAAATTAAAAGCCTAAAGCGAAGTTTGCCGAACAACCTGTTTTTTTTAATCACCCCGGCTTTAAAATACCAAACCGTAATTAAAATAAACAATACATAGGCCAGCCCACGGTGAATAAAATGAACCATGATATTATTGCTGACTAAATTTTTAGCCCAGGGCGACAATTCATTCATTGCTGCAGGAACCATACTGCCATTTATAGATGGCCAGGTAGGTGCACTAACTGCCGCTTTTAACCCGGCCATAAAAGCGCCGTATATTAATTGAAAAAATAAAATTATTATAATTGCCAGCATCATTTTTTGCAATGGCGCATTAATAACAATTTGTTTTGGTTTTATCAGCAGGCTTAAGGCGAACCATAAAGTATAACACAATAAGCCCAGGGCTGCAATAAAGTGGGTGGCTAATTCTACATGGCCAACAAAATATTTTTCGGGTACCAAACCGCTTGCTACCATTATCCACCCAATCACAGCCTGCAAAGCACCTAGCAAAAAAAGTATTACCATAGGTAATATCATTTTTTTATTGAATTTTTTCCTGGCTAAAAAATAAACAAACCCAATTAAAAAAACTACACCTAATAACCTGGCCCACAAACGATGAAACCACTCCCAGAAAAAAATGAATTTAAAATCGCTTAATGTAAAACCTTGATGCACATATTTAAACTGGTCTGTTGCTTTATAACGTTCAAATTGTATTTGCCAGGCTGCTTCATTTAAAGGTGGTAAAGTTCCTTTAATGGGTTTCCATTCGGTAATTGATAATCCTGATTCTGTTAAACGGGTAATGCCGCCCAGCAAAACCTGTATGATGATCATCCCCACTCCAATCAGCAGCCATATAGCCACTTGCCTGTTATTACGTTGTATTGTGTTATCCATATCGGGTGCAAATTTAGTACAGCAAATCTTGTTACAGCAGCATTAACAGGTATTTTATAGTTTTTACAGATATTTGTTACACAAAATGCTTGCACCTTATCTACATAAAGATTTAATTGAAGCCGGACTTGATGAAGCCGGCCGGGGTTGCTATGCAGGCCCTGTGTTTGCTGCTGCAGTTATTTTACCTACGGATTTTTTTCATCCCCTGTTAAACGACAGTAAGCAGTTAAAGGAAAAAGAAAGAGACCTGTTACGGCCAATTATTGAAAAAGAAAGTATTGCCTTTGCTGTAGCTGCTGTTGATAATAATGAAATAGATACAATAAATATTTTACAGGCCAGTTATAAAGCCATGCATTTATCGCTGGATAAAATGAAAACAATTCCTCAATTTTTATTAATAGATGGCAATCGTTTTAAACCTTATAAAAAAATTGCACACCAATGCATTATTAAAGGCGATGGAAAATACGCTGCTGTTGCAGCTGCCAGCATTCTGGCAAAAACCTACCGGGATGAGTTGATGAAAAAAATTCACCTGGAGTTTCCACAGTATGGCTGGGATAAAAATAAAGGCTACGGCACAGTAATACACCGTAATGCAATTGAACAATATGGGTTATGCCCGTACCACCGCAAAAGCTTTAATATACTTCCGGCGGAAAATCTGCTGTTTTAATTTAAAAAAAAATTTGCTATCATTAAACCCCGGGCAACATCTACTGTCTATGTATCTGTAAAAAGTATTTATTCATCTTTATTTTAATTAAAACAGTTTTTATGAAAACAACATTTTTAGCAGCAGCTATTGTATTAGGCGCAATTTTTAACCATGCCGATGCCCAGGTTAAACAACATGCAAAAAACCAGCACCAACGTATTAAACAAGGCGTAAAAAGCGGAGAGCTTACCAAAAAAGAAACCAGGAATCTTGCACAAGGCCAAAGAGAAATCCGCAAGGATGTTAGAGCTGCAAAAGCTGATGGTGTGGTAACACGTGATGAAAGAAAAGATATTAAGCAGGATCAGCGCCAGCAAAGCAGGAAAATTGCACGTAAAAAACATAACAGAAGGGATAGAAATTAAGCTGCATTCACCTCTGATATAAAACAGTTACCCTGGAAGAAATTCCGGGGTAATTTTTTTATCCTTCCCACTCACCCAAACCCTGGCGCAATATTGTCCAGTCGTTACTAGTACAATCAACAATGGTAGATGGTACCATTCCCCCAATACCTCCATCAATTACAAAATCAACCAGGTGTTCAAATTTTTCATACATCACTTCCGGATCGGTATATTCTTCTACCATATCGCCGGGTAAAGAAGCGCTTAAAATGGGATTACCCAATGTATCTAAAATATGCCGGCAAATAATATTATCCGGCACCCTTAACCCAATTGTATTTTTTTTATTTTGTAAAATTTTAGGCACCAGCTTGCTCGCCGGTAAAATAAAAGTATAAGGCCCGGGTAAATAGCTTTTTAACATACGGTATAAGGGCGTGTCAATACTTTTGGTGTAATCGCTAAGATGGCTCAGATCCCTGCAGATAAAACTCAGCTGTGCTTTTTGTGGGTCTATATTTTTTATTTTACAAATCCGTTCTACTGCTTTGTGTTGGGCAATATCACAACCAAGGCCATAAATGGTATCGGTAGGATAAATAATTACGCCACCGTCTTTAAGGCATTCTATAACCTGTTTTACCAACCTTGGTTGCGGATTATCGGGGTGTAGTTGTAGCCTCAATAGATAATTTATTAATGAATAATGAATAATAATGCAGCTGCATCAGTCAAAACATTTACTTTTGCGCCATCAAATCTAATCGCTTAAATCTAAACATTAAAATCAATTTATGTCGGTAATTACAGTAGGCACTATGGCTTTTGATGCTATTGAAACCCCATTTGGAAAAACAGATAAAATTGTTGGCGGCTCGGCCACTTACGTAGCTTATGCAGCAAGTAATTTTGTTACCCCTATTCAGCAGATTTCAATTGTTGGTTACGATTTTCCTCAAGAAGAAATGGATGAAATGAAAAGACGGGGTATTCAACTGGATGGTGTGGAAATTGTGCCTGATAAAAAATCTTTTTTCTGGAGTGGTAAATATCATATTGATATGAACACCCGTGATACTTTAGTAACGGACTTAAATGTACTGGAAGATTTTAATCCTGTTGTTCCTGAAAGTTTCCAGGGTGCAGAGTTTTTAATGCTGGGTAACCTGATGCCAAAATTACAATCGAGTGTAATTGATCAGTTAAGGGTTCGCCCCAAACTGATAGTAATGGATACCATGAATTTTTGGATGGACATTGCCATGGATGATTTAAAAGAAGTATTAAAGAAAGTGGATGTACTGCTGGTAAATGATGGTGAAGCAAGGCAACTGAGCGGCGAACTATCTTTAGTAAAAGCTGCCCGTGCTATAATGAAAATGGGGCCAAAATTTTTAATTATTAAGAAAGGAGAACATGGTGCGTTGTTATTTCATGATGACCACGTATTCTTTGCTCCCGCCCTTCCGCTGGAAGAAGTATTTGACCCAACAGGCGCAGGCGATACCTTTGCCGGAGGATTTATAGGCCATTTGGCAAAAACAAAAGACATTAGTTTTGAAAATATGAAAACCGCCATTATTGTAGGCAGCGCCATGGCAAGTTTTTGTGTTGAAAAATTTGGGCCCGACAGGTTAAAAGAAATTACAAAAGAAGATATTGACGCAAGACTAAGCGAATTTGTACAGTTGGTAAATTTTGATATTGACCTGGTATAAGTAATCTTAAATAAAAAATTTAAAAGCAGCTTTTTAATAGGGCTGCTTTTTTTAATTATCTGATGTTTTTAGCAATCTATTAATATTTTTGTTGGGCAACAATCGCTAAATTGTAAGCTTGTAAAAAACTATAACTGCACATTAGTACAATGACAAAAAAAATCATCGTTATATTATTAACCCTATGCTGGTACGGCAATACAAATGCACAGCAATTATTCGATTCCTTACTAAACGTATCTGCCAGCAAATATCCGCAGGAAAAAATTTACCTGCACTTCGACAGGTCTTATTACAATACCGGGGAAACTATCTGGTTTAAGGCATACATCAATTCCAATAACAACCCATCGGCAATAAGCAAAACTTTATATGCCGAACTTATTAATGATTACGGCACTGTTTTACAACGCAAGGTAATGCCCATTGTACAATCCAGTGCTGCATCAAATTTCGACCTTGCAGATTCTAACTATAATTCCAAACTGTACGTCAGGGCTTATACTCAATGGATGCAGAATTTCGATTCGTCTTTAATGTACCTTAAACCGTTGACGGTAATAAATACAAAACCGGGAGCAAAAAAAAATATACCCGTTACAACATTCACACTAAACCTTTTTCCTGAAGGAGGCGATTTAATTGAAAACATCAATTGCCGTGTTGCATTTAAAACAAATATGCAGGATGGTTTGCCTTTTGCTGTTACCGGTACTGTTGTAGATGGCAAGGGTTTAAAGATAAGCAGCTTTACTTCTACACATAATGGCATGGGATTTTTTTCTATTACGCCATTGGCTGGCGAAAAATACAAAGCAGTATGGAAAGATAAAAATGGGGTACAACATGAAACAGCTTTACCCGATGCAAAAAAAGAAGGCCTGGCATTACGTGTTGTTAAAAATAATAACGAATTAGTGTACACCCTTAACAGGCCCGACTCGGCTGATGAAGCATTTAAAACCTACACTGTGTTTGCGCAAATGCACCAGCAAACAGTTTATGCCGCTAAAATTAATATGCAGCGAAAAACACAAATAAGCACTGCTATAATTACCGATAGTATGCCCGATGGTATTATACAGATAACAGTATTTAATGGCGCACAAATACCTGTTGCCGAACGGATAGCTTTTGTTAACAACAACACTTATTTTTTTAATACTGACCTGCATACTGCCGAAAAAAATATTACGCCACATGGTAAAAATGTTTTACAGGTTGATGTTGGAGGCGACTTTCTCAGCAATTTATCTATTGCCGTTACAGATGCAGCGCTTGATGCGCCGGAAAACAATAAAGAAAATATTTTTTCCGGGTTACTGCTTAGTAATGATTTAAAAGGATATGTTTATAATCCTGCTTATTATTTTTCAAGCGATGCAGATTCGGTGCAACAGCATCTCGACCTTGTAATGATGACCAATGGATGGAGAAGATTTAAATGGGAAAATTTACTGACAAATAAATGGCCGGCAATAAAACATCAGCCCGATAATTATCTTACTATAAAAGGCAGCATATTTGGTTTATCTAAAATTCAATTAAAAAATAAAGAGTTAACCGGCATTTTAAAAACTTCGGCTAAAGGCAGCAGTTCGTTATTTTTTATGCCTGTAGCAGAAGATGGAAAGTTTAACCTTAGTGGTGTTTACTTTTTTGATACCGCCAGGCTGATGTACCAGATCAATAATGATAAAAACAAATTACTAACTTCTACTGCAAGCTTTTCTTTTGAAAACAGCCGGGGAACACCAGCACCGATTGACGAAAAGTTATTATCAACATTATTTTTTAATGCAAGGCCCGACAGTAATATTTTACAAAAAAGCGG
>JAYVJU010000105.1:0-5342 GCA_043769035.1 Ferruginibacter sp. | reverse complement strand
TATGCCAAAACAATTATTCAAAACACTTCATTGCCTGTTATTTATTACAATCGTGGCAACGGCGTTTTATCTACGGAGTATGTAAAAAAGTTAGCGGATGCCTGTCCTAATTTAATTGGATTAAAAGATGGTACTGGTAACATGCAGGATTTAAACGATACTATTAAAACCATTGGCAAAAGGCTTTCTTATATTGGTGGTGTACCTACTGCAGAAATTATTGCAGAGGCCTATTTGTCTATTGGTGTGAATACCTATTCTTCTGCCGCATTTAATTTTGTGCCGGAATTAGCCAACCTGTTTTATAAAAGTTTAAGAGCTGGTGATAGTGCAACGGTTGCTAAAATCACCCAGCAGTTTTACATTCCCTTTGTAAGATTGCGTGGCAAAAAAAATGGTTATGCAGTTAGTTTAATTAAAGCAGGCGCAAAAATAATTGGCAAAAGCGCAGGTGATGTACGGCCTCCATTAACAATGCCAACAGCAGCAGAAGTGAAGGAACTGGAGCAAATAATTTTGCAAAATAAATAAGCCATTTTATAATGCAATAATCTCTTGCCACACTTTAATAAATACCGGAATCCCGTTTTCAGTATTTGCTTTCCGGGTTGTAAGGATACGCTCCCCAGGATAAGTTATTGCAGTTTGTTCTGTTACCGGTACAGACAGTTTGTAGTCATCAATTATATTTTGGATAATATTACCAACAGCAGAAGCTTTGCTTAATTTTGAAATATCGATGGCAATAAATACCTGCGAACAGAATTCAATTCCCTTTGCTGTACTTTGATGCGTACTTACACCGCCGGAAAGTATTGACGCCAGCAGGTCGAGTAATAAAGATAAACCTGCGCCCTTCCAATAGCCGATGGGTAATGGCCTGCGGGAGCTTACTATATCTGCAGGGTTATTAGTAAGTATTCCGTTTGTATCGTAGCCGCCGGAAACAGCCAGTTTGGTATCATTCATTACTGCCAGTTCCATTGCACCAAAAGAATATTGAGACATGGCCATATCCAATACTATTGCTTCATCGCCATAGGGCAAAGCAAATACCAATGGGTTATTACCAAGCCTTGCATCTTTTGCACCCCATGCCGGCATATTGGCAATGGTATTGGTCCAGCAGATAAATGCAAATCCTTTTTTTGCAGCACGCCAGCCATAAGTACCGCCACGATGCCAATGATTAGTGTTAGCCAGCGCCACACATCCAATACCATTTATTGCTGCCAGTTGCATTGCCCTGTCTGTTGCATGTATAGCATTTAAAGGTCCTGGGCCAAAATTTCCATTCCATTGTTCCATGCCACCAAAACTATTTTGTAATGCAGGCTCTGCTGTTACATCAATATTGCCGGCTTTAATATACTGTATAAATTTTGCAAACCTGTTTACGCCATGGGTGTAAATACCATCAATTGAATTTGCTGTAAATATTGCTCCACATGCTGTTGCCTTATCTGTAGTAAAACCATAACGCAACAATATGTCGCAAAAGGTTTGCTGCATTTTTTCTGCAGAGATATGTAAGACAGTATCGGCTGGCATATAATTTTAGAGCTGGTATTATAATTCTCTTATCCAGATATTACGGTAGCTTACCAAATCTCCATGATCCTGTAATTCCAGCGGCTCTTTATCACCATGCTTCTTATATTTGGGAATGCCTCTGTACTCCGTCGGCCCCCATAACTCTATATTATTCTGTACTAAAACACCATTTTGAAAAACAGTGATCCGTGCAGGAGATTTAAGCATACTATCGTTACTAAACCTTGGAGCAGTAAAGATCACATCATAAGTTTGCCACTCACCGGGTGCCCTGCAAACATTAACCAAAGGAACATGCTGCTTGTAAATGCTGCCTGTTTGCCCGTTTGAGTAAGTAGTATTATTATAACAATCCAGTACCTGCAATTCGTAACGGCCCATAAAAAAAATACCGCTGTTGCCACGGCCCTGCCCTTCGCCTTTTACTACAATAGGTTCTTTCCATTCTAAATGTAACTGGCAATCGCCAAAACTTTTTTTAGTATGTATATTACCCGTTGCCGGTGCAACAGTAAACAAAGCTTCTTCAGCCTTCCATCCAAAAGGTTTATTATTCATGCCTGTCCAATTGGTGGTATCTTTTTTACTATTGTATAAAACTATTGCGTCCGATGGTGCATCGGCAGCAGACTTACCCGCTGTTATTACTTTTGGCACCGGGCTCCATATTTCTGTAGCAGCAGGGTCAAATTCTTTTGTTTGTGCATCAACATACACATTCAATACGGTCATTGAAAAGATAAACGCAAATACTTTTTTCATACAGCAATTTTATTTTTAAGTTTTTAAAACAGGTACTATTTATTTTAATATCGCTTCAATATTCACTAACTCTTCACTGCTAAATTCAATATTACTTACCGCTGCAATTGAATTAAGTAATTGTTGCGATGAACTGGCACCAACTAATACAGATGTAATACGTTTGTCTTTTAACAGCCAGGCTATAGCCATTTGTGCCATGGTTTGATTGCGTTGTTTGGCCAGTTCATTTAATGCTGCCACTTTATTCAACACGTTTTCATCCAATCCATTTTCTGTTAATGCACCGTTGGGTAATTTGCGGCCCACTCGGGAGTCGGCAGGGATGCCTTTTAAATATTTATCGGTGAGCAATCCTTGGGCTAGTGGAGAAAACACGATACAGCCCACACCGTTTTCATCTACCACCTGCAGTAAATTTTTATTTACGGCATCATTTGTTTTTTCCACCCAACGGTCGAGCATGGAATATTTTGGCTGATGAATTAAACAGGGTGTACCGAGTTGTTGTAAAATTTTAAATGCAGCAGCGGCAGTATCAGCAGGGTAATTTGAAATGCCTGCGTACAATGCTTTGCCCTGCCGTACTATTAAATCCAATGCGGCCATGCTTTCTTCCAACGGTGTGTTGGGGTCGGGACGATGATGATAATAAATGTCAACATACTCCACTCCCATTCTTTTTAAACTCTGGTCTAAACTACTTACCAGGTATTTTTTACTACCCCACTCACCATAAGGGCCGGGCCACATATAATAACCGGCCTTGGTAGAAATAATTATTTCATCCCGGTAAGCCGTAAAATCCTTGTTGAATACTTTGCCAAAATTTGTTTCGGCACTGCCGGCAGGTGGACCGTAATTGTTTGCTAAATCAAAATGTGTAATGCCATTATCAAATGCAGTATGCAGCGTTTGACGAAATACATTCATATCATCGACCTCTCCAAAATTCTGCCATAAGCCCAGCGATATGGCAGGAAGCTGGATACCGCTTTTTCCGCAGCGGCGGTATTGCATTTGAATGTAGCGGTTTTCTGCGGCGGTATAATTCATAAATCATTCAGGTTTTTTCAACCTGGTCTTTACAGGTTTATCCCTGTCGCAATTTACTGCATCATTTTTATATTCCAACTCTGCCAACTGAATTACACTACGTTTATCATCAAAACTTCCCCTTGCAGCGGGATTTGCTTTGCTTCTGCCGGGATGAGTGAAGTAATATACAAATGCTCTTCCGTTGTTTACCACCACATCGCAATGCCCGCCAATGGCCTGGTCATCTTTTCCTATACCCGGGTTTTCTAAAATTCTGTTGACTTGCTTTTTCCATGTCAATAAATCATCTGATGAAAACACCTCCATTCCTTTCCATGCATCAATGATCATAAAATATTTGCCCTGCCAGTAAAATGTTTTGGATCCCTCGCCTCTTGCAGCAATGGCTTTTCCTTTATCAGTCCATTTGTACAGATCTTTGCTATCGGCATAGTAAATACTTTTACCGTCTTTTTCATTATTATACCACATCCGCCAGAGCGTATCATTTACTTTATAAACAGATGCATCAATTACTTTTTCGTTTACCAGTTTTAATGTGGATTGATAATTCCAGTTTTTTAAATCATTACTTGTTAAATGAATAATCACTCTCGGATGATTCCAGTCTTTAAAAGTGCCGGGCACATAAGTAAGGTACATATGAAAAGTGCCGTTGTGTTCGATTACATCCGGAGCCCAATGGGTATATCCTGCATCGGGACGATAATTAATATTGCAGGTATCAACATATTTCCACTTTACACCATCTTTACTTTCTGCAATACCTATTCTTGTGCCATGCACCCACTGCACTGTTGAATCATTTAGAGCAGCACGGCGGTTGGTATAAAGCATCCACCATTTCTTTTTCGCTTTGTTATAAATAATTACCGGGTCGGCAGCCCCATGATAAACAGGATCATCGAATACCGGTTTGGCCGCTGTTCTTTTTTGTGCATTTACAGCTGTAGCAAAAAAACAAAGAGTAAAAAATAAAAAAAACTTGTTCATAAGCTTGCTGGCTAACTTAATTTTAAAACATTGGCATAACTCAATTCAGGTTTTGCATCCGGTAATTCTATTACTAAACCAGCATCAGTGTAATTAAAAACTAAATTTCCACCGTTACCTAATAATTGTGCTTTAGTAATTGCTTTGTATTTGTCTTTCGATAAATTTTTAATAACAACTCTCCTGCTTTCGGGCCAGGCAAAAAATGTTGCATATAAAGTTTCTCCTTTTGCAACAAAGCGAATATCCTCTGCCCCGAATGCTTTTCCTTTGCCTTCATTAAATCCCTGTGCACTTAAAGGTGCAGCAGATTCAATAGCCGGGCCTTCGCCAAATATTTTCCAGGGTCTTGTATCAAAAATACTTTCGCCATTTACCTGCATCCACTTTCCAATTTCTTCTACTATTTTTCTTTCATCACTATCAATCGTACCGTCGCCTTTTACCGGTACACTTAAACAAAGGTTACCATTTTTGCTCACCACATCCACCAAAGTATGCACTACAGTTTTTGCAGATTTATATTTATGATTATCAAAAACCGGTTTGTTATAATGCCAGCTGCCAATGCAGGTATCTGTTTGCCATGGCAATGGTTCAATATTATTGCTTTGTCCCCGTTCAATATCCCACACCATGCATTTGCGTTGTTGTTCATCCAATATTTTTCCAAATAGTACTGCTTCCAGCGAACCTTTATCCTTTATACTTTTATTATAAAGATGTGCTGCAATTTTTAATCCTGCATCGCTGACAGGATGAAGAGGTAAAGCGGTGTCATCAAAATAGATAAGATCAGGATTGTATTTGTCAATTAAATCAATGGTGCGTTTTAAAAATTTATCGCAATATGCTTTTGAAGGAATACTTACACCGTTTCCCCAATTCCATTGCTTATGTATGCCATTATTATCGCTGCTGTTTTCACTTAAAGCATGATCTTGTGCATAAAGCTCCTGTGGATCTAATCCTTC
>JAYVJU010000104.1:0-9228 GCA_043769035.1 Ferruginibacter sp. | reverse complement strand
ATCCATCAATTTCAATAATTAATCTTCTGTCTAAACAAACTAAATCTGCGATGTAATTGCCAATAATATGTTGTCTTCTAAATTTAAAACCTTCTAACTTTTTCGATTTTAAAATTTCCCATAATAAAGCTTCTGCTTCGGTAGGAACATTTCTGTTCTGTAAAGCAAATTCTTTTAATAAAGGATAAGTTATAGGGTCTGCCCATTCATATCCGAAGCCCACTTTTTCTTCTCCTTCCCTTTGGGAAGGGGCTTTAGTGGATTCTTCAATTAATGATTTGTTTGTTAGGGATGGGCCAGGTTTTATAAAATCTGCCAGCGATAAATTAGGCTGGCCAGCTGCTTTTTTAATCTGCTGGCGCAGAAACTGTAATTTAACCACTTCTTTATCTGCCAATACATCAACCGAATCGGGACCTGTTTTATTGGCAGGCCAAAAGCCAATAGCGCCTTTTGCGTTCAGCCATTTTTCGTTGATGATCTGTTGTAATAATTTTTTCGCATCGTTGTACAATGTAGTAGCCTCTTTACCAATTACACTGTCGGTTAATATAGCAGGAAACTTACCATGCATTTCCCATGCAATGAAGAAAGGTTGCCAATCGATGTATGCAGCAATTTCTTTTAAATCGTAAGTAGTAAAAGTTTTTGTGCCGGTAAAAGTTGGTACAACGGGTGTAAAATTATCCCAGTTAATTACAGCAGTATTTTTTTGCGCTTCTTCAAAGCGCAAATAGTTCTTTACTGTTTTCTTATTGGCAAAATCATCTCTTAATTTATCATATTCGCCTTTAATGCCCAATAAAAAATCCGGTTTTTGTTCTTTGCTTAATAAACTACCGGCAACAGTTACGCTGCGGCTGGCATCCAGTACATGTATCACACCATTATCATATTGCTGTGCAATTTTTACTGCAGTATGCATACGGCTGGTGGTAGCACCGCCAATTAATAATGGTTGCGTCATTCCCCGGCGTTTCATTTCGTGTGCCACATGTACCATCTCATCTAATGAAGGTGTGATCAATCCACTCAAGCCAATAATATCAGCATTTTCTTTTTGAGCGGTTTCTAAAATCTTATCTGTAGCAACCATTACACCCAGATCAATAATATCATAGCCGTTACAGCCCAATACCACACCAACAATATTTTTTCCAATATCATGCACATCGCCTTTTACTGTAGCCAATAATATTTTTGCAGCACCTGCAGCCTCTTCATTAATGGTGCCTGCGGCAAGATGAGCATTTTTACGGTCTTCTTTTTCCTGTTCGATAAATGGCGTCAATACAGCTACGGCCTTCTTCATCACCCTTGCACTTTTTACTACCTGCGGTAAAAACATTTTTCCTGCACCAAATAAATCACCCACTATATTCATGCCATCCATTAAAGGACCTTCAATAACATCTAATGGCTTTGGATATTTTTGCCTGGCTTCTTCCGTATCTGCATCAATATAATCGGTAATGCCATTTACTAAAGAGTGCGATAATCGTTTTTCAACCGGTTCGTTTCTCCACTTTTCATCTTTCACTTCTACCTTGCCTTTTGCTTTTACTGTTTCTGCAAAATTGATCAGTGCTTCGGTAGCTTCGTTGTTATCATTATTACGATTCAGCAAAACATCTTCACATAAATTTCTCAGCGTGGGTTCAATTTCATCATATACCACCAACTGCCCGGCATTTACAATACCCATATCCATACCGGCTTTAATGGCATAGTATAGGAATACCGAGTGAATGGCTTCTCTTACATGATCATTACCACGGAAAGAAAAAGATACATTACTTACACCACCACTAACTTTCGTAAGCGGCATCAGTGTTTTAATCTCTCTTGTTGCTTCAATAAAATCAACGGCGTAATTATTATGTTCTTCTATACCTGTTGCTACTGCAAAAATGTTGGGGTCAAAAATAATGTCCTGCGGATGGTATCCTACCTGCTCCGTTAAAATTTTATAGGCCCTGTGACAAATTTCAATTTTGCGTTGTTTGGTATCGGCTTGTCCCACTTCATCAAAAGCCATTACGATAACCGATGCGCCATAACTTTTACAAATGAAAGCCTGTTCAATAAATTTTTCTTCTCCTTCTTTCATGGAGATAGAGTTAACAATACATTTTCCCTGCACACATTTTAAACCGGCTTCTATAATTTCAAATTTAGAAGAGTCGATCATGATGGGGATCTTCGCAATATCCGGTTCGGCCTGTACCAGGTTTAAAAAAGTAGTCATGGCGCTAACGCCTTCCAGCAAAGCATCATCCATGTTTACATCAATGATCTGTGCGCCACTTTCTACCTGCTGCCTTGCAACAGATAATGCCTCTTCATATTTTCCATCACGGATAAGGCGTGCAAATTTTTTACTGCCTGTAACATTGGTACGTTCGCCAACATTTACAAAATTGGTTTCGGGGCGAACGATTAAAGGTTCCAGTCCGCTAAGGCGTAAAAAAGGTTTGATATGTATTAATTCACTCATAGTAGTATCTGTCTTAATCAACTAATGCTGTTTCTAAAACGGGTAAAGCTCTTGGTTTAAATTTCTTTACTTCATCAGCAATATGCTTAATGTGATCTGGTGTGGTACCGCAACAACCACCTACAATATTTAACCAACCGTTTGCAGCCCACTCTTCAATGATATGTGCTGTTTCATGCGGCTGCTCATCATATTCACCAAAGGCGTTTGGTAAACCGGCGTTGGGGTAAGCTGAAGTATAACAGCTTGCAATCTGTGCCAGTTCTTCTACATGGCTTCTCATTTCTTTTGCACCCAGTGCACAATTTAAACCAACACTTAAAGGATTGGCATGTGAAACGGAAATGTAAAAAGCTTCTAAAGTTTGTCCGCTTAATGTTCTGCCGCTGGCATCGGTAATAGTACCAGATATCATGATCGGCAGTTCTGCCAATTTATTTTCACGGAAGAATTTTTTTGCTGCATAGATCGCTGCCTTTGCATTCAATGTGTCAAAAATGGTTTCAATCAATAAAATATCTGCACCACCTTCAATCAAACCTTTTATCTGTTCGGTATAAGCAGCAGCCACTTCATCAAAAGTAACAGCACGGTAACCGGGGTTATTTACATCAGGCGATAAACTCAAAGTTTTATTTAACGGGCCAATAGCACCGGCAACAAACCTGGGTTTGGCAGGGTCTTTAGCAGTATATTCATCCGCTGCCTTTCTTGCACATTGTGCAGATGCCACATTCATTTCGTAGGCTACTGACTGCATATCATAATCGGCCTGTGCAATTACAGTACTGCTGAAAGTATTGGTTTCAATAATATCGGCACCGGCTTCAAGGTATTGTTTGTGGATTCCAATAATTATATCGGGCTGGGTGATACTCAACAGGTCGTTATTCCCTTTAACATCAGTATGCCAGTCTTTAAAACGTTCACCGCGGTAATCTGCTTCCTGCAGTTTATGGCGTTGTATCATGGTGCCCATGGCACCATCAATAATTAATATTCTCTCTTTTAGTGCTTTTTCAATTAAATGCATAGTGCAACGATTTTAATGCGTTGAATAATGAGCAACAGTACAAGAGTGCCCTTCATTCTTCAGGATAAACTCTGCCAATGAAGTTACACAATGGTATGCTGCCAGGTTCACAAAAAATTAGCTGAACTGTTAAACGATTACGTATCCGTGAAGTTGTTTGGAATTGTTTTCGTTTATTAGTTCTGATTTTTTACAGGCTGAACAATAAACAAATCTGCCTATTTATTAGTGCAAAAGTAAAACATGTATGCCACAACACAAAATGTTATAGGCCGGGTATATAAAGGAGAGCAGTGGCTTATTTACAATTTCTGGTCGAAATTGCAGGCAACAGATATTTCTATTGTTTTAGAAATGTTGTTCTCGTATATTTTAGGCACACTAATAGCATAATCGGAAAGTGAAACTGTAAATTTAGAAGTGCCGGTAATTATGCTATTTTTAATAATAATACTGCTGTTTGCAGTTGCTTTTTTTGTAACACCATGTATGGTAAGGTCGCCAGAAACGGTAATTGGGTAAGTGCCGTCTTTTGTAAAATTAACTTTTGTCATATCAGTAACACTTCCTTTAAATGTTGATTTTGGAAATTTATCACTTTCTATATAATCTTTATTAAAGTGTTGTTCCATTAATGCTTTTTTAAAGTGAAAGCCTTTTGTAAGCAGTGAAAACTGCAATTCTCCGGTTTGGATATTTATTACACTCATCACCTGGTTATTATCAGCCTTAATATCTTCTACTGCAGTTTTGGAAAAAAAAGAAATGCTGCCGTTTTTAGTATAATATTTTTGCGCTGCAATATTGTTGCAACATACAACCATAATTAAAATAGAAAAGATTATACGAATCATATTGCTATTGTTTTTATTTAACGATAAAACACCTGATTAAAATTACATCTCCGGGTATGCCCATATCTGCATCAAAATTATAACCCGTACAAATACCTTTAAGTACAATTTTATTGCCAGCATTGATGTTTTCTGATTTGCCTTCCAGCGTACAGTTAATGAATGCCCCGTCTGTACCGGTTTTTAACAAAACTATAGTGTTACCCTGCTGATCTTCTTTTATAGCAGCAACATCTCCATCAACTTGAATCACTTTCTGATTAGCTTCGTCGCCAATAAATTTATTTTTAGCCAATACAGAATCTTTTACAAATGTTTCATGTAATAGAGCCGCAGTAATAGCAGCAACCGGTGTGCTGCTTTGCACACTAAAATGTTTTTTATTGTATAAGTAAAAACCAACTGTAGCAGCACCTGCTACTATTAACAGCAGGGCCAACAGTATTCTTTTTTTTAATTTTCTGCTCATAATAAATTGATGCCTATAAGTGTACTAACAAAACGTTTAAACTGTGAAAGAGGTTGCTTGTGCAAAAAAATGTAAGACTTAATTGCCAGCTGTAATATAGTTTTCTACCGGAATACGGTTACTGATGCTTTTGGCAAGGGTCATTTCATCTGCATACTCCAGCTCGCCGCCAAAGGCAATACCACGGGCAATAGTGGTTATTTTTACGGGGTAAGATTTTAGTTTTTTGCCAATATAATATATAGTAGTGTCGCCCTGGATATTTGGGTTTAACGCAAAAATTATCTCACTTATATTTTCTTTGCTGATGCGGTTTATTAATGAATCAATTTGTAACTGATCGGGGCCAACACCATCTAAAGGAGAAATAATGCCACCTAAAACATGATACACTCCATTAAACTGCTGGGTGCTTTCTATGGCAATTACATCCCTGATATTTTCTACTACACAAATCATCTCCTGCTTACGCATGTTATTACTGCAGATATTACATAAATCTTTATCGGCAATATTGTGGCAACGGCTGCAAAATTTTATTTCTTCACGTAAAGTGGCAATAGCAGTACTGAAGTTGGCAACATCCTGTACATCCTGCCTAATAAGATGTAATACCAGGCGCAGGGCAGTTTTTTTTCCGATGCCCGGCAGCTTAGCAAATTCGTTTACCGCATTTTCTAAAAGAGAAGAAGAAAAAATCATGAAGCAAAAATAGGGTTTCTGTTGAGTTTATTTACATGAAGTATCAACTATAAAATGATCTCACTTTCATTATCCCAATTTTCCTTTACGGCAATCTTTTTGGGTATTGCAATTACCTTTTCGGGCTGTAATTTTTTTGTGTAATCTCCGGGATCCCATTTGCCATTATTGTTATTATCGTATAAAATCCTTATTTCATATTCGCCGGGGGTAAATAATTTATTGCGCCACTCTTTACCGGTAATGGGGTACGATTCCTTTACTTCATCATTCTGTGTAAACTGCAATACGGGATGTTTTGTAAAATCGATATTACTAAAACGTATTACCACATTACCATAATCAGTTGCTGTTTTTGTTTTAAACCTAAGGGTATCGGTTTTGGCCAGGGCACTGTCTATCTTATCTACAACAGCATCTTTAAAAATTATCAACCGGTAATCAGCACCTTCAACCCATTTGTTTTTAATAATAATTTTATTGCTGTCTGATTTAACGATGGTATTTGTAATGGGGATATAATTAGTGTCTGTTAAAACGATTCTTGTGCTGTCAAATTTTTTCAGCTCATTGCTGAACTCCAGTTCCAGGTCATATCTTATATCCTGTCTTTCGCTAACGGCTTTGGTAGTGTATTTTAATTTTTTTTGTGCAGCCGTTTTAGCTTTAACTGTGGCGGCGGCCTGCGTTTTTTCTTTTTTTTCTTCGGCGTAGGCATATAAACTTACCGCTGCAGTATTTTCTGTAATATTAATAATGCTGTCTGCAAATGCAAATATTTCTGTTTTTGAATTATAGGTTTTTCCACCATCACCATCATTTAATGCGTACACATTAAAATTTCCAGGTGGAAGATTATTAAATATAAAACTGCCATCGCCATTTACTGTAGCAATATAGGTTGGCCTTTTTTGCTGTACCGATGAGTCGTTGGCATTTCTGTACAGCATCACCATCAGTGTACTATCAACTTTTCCTGTTTCTGCAATTATTACTTTGCCTGACAGGCTTAATGAATCGATAGTGTTACCGGTAGAAAAAACGTAGGTAAAATCTTTAAGTGGATTTCCCTCATTTACATCTTTTATGGCGCTGCCAAAATTTATTGCATAGGTGGTATTGGCTAATAAAGTGTCTTTTAATTTTACAGTTACTGTTTTTAATTTAGTAGTTATCTCAGGATAAATTTTTGGATAAGGCGATACTAATACACTGGCCTGTATGTCCTGCATCTCGGCAATATACTCGTCAAAAGTGAGCGTTATTTTATTTGAGGAAATATTTGTGGTTAATAATTGAGGACTGGAAGAAACCAGCACCGGCGCAATGGTATCTTTTGTGCCGCCGGAAATAGCACCTATTTGTGCACATCCGCTGTTGCAAATTGAAATGGTATATGCTGTTACAATAAAGATGAAAGAATATAAAATGCTTTTTACGCTCATTAAAATGTTTTGTATTGCAAACTTAACGGGTTTCTGTTATTCAATGGTTGGGGTAAATCATAAAGTTCCCTTAATCCAAAAAACAATAACGGAAATTGTTAGTATAAAGAATACAATGAAGCATTTCAACCAATACACAGCATTAAAAGACCCTTCTGAAAAGATTAGGTGGGCATGGTGTCGGATTCCGGCTGCTGGAGTTACACCTGTTGTCGGATGTGGCATCTTCATTATACAAATGTTCCCATGTAAACGCTCCTTCGCTGCTACCACCTGTACGGGTAAAGCCGGCACCATTAGTAGTGGCATCATAAGCAAAACCAGCTCTTAATTTATCCCGGCTATCGTAATTATGCCGGTTAAGAAAATTATCCAGCGTAATGGTTATTGAAAAAGCATCGCTGCGGCGGAAGTCTGTATTATTCCTGTACCACAGGCCAAGATTAATATAATGTGTTTTAATTTCAAGGCCCATGCTCAGGAATTTATTATTACGTTGTGCAGAATATATAGCACCCGGTACCAGAAAAACATCATCATCCCATAATTTATTTTCGCCTATCACCAGCGGAAAACGGGTTGTAAGGGTTAACCGCCTGGGCAGTTTACTTTCTTCAGCATTGGAAAAAGATTCGTCCGGCTGGTTAAGGTGGTGCACACTGCCACCAATCATTAACCCTTTATTATGTATCCACATGGCTCCGGCAGCAAAATCGGGCAGCCATTTTTTATTATTTACATTAGGTGTTACCTGCGAGGGAAGGCCAATTACAATACCTTCATTATTGATCTGGTCTGCAAACCATAATTTACCATAATCAACCTGCCGGTTAAATAGGCCACCCTGTATGCCAAGGCTTAACCTGTGGCTGCCGAGGCAAAGTATTTTTGCAAAAGTTCCATGCAGCCCTAATTTTTTTATATAACCTTCCTGTTCATTATTCACCATCAGCCCCACACCAATGTTATGTTCAAAAATATATTTGTCGGCAGCTACTGTAAAATACTGCATGCCCGATGGTATCACAAGCCATTGCCTACGGTAAACTGCCGATACCCTGAAATCATAATCGGCCATACCAGTGGCAGCAGGATTTAAATATACAGGAGCCATAAAACCCTGTGTGTACATTGGGTCCTGCGCCTGCAACTTTAATACTGCTAAGGTTGCTACTAAACAAACGGCTATAATCTTTTTCATCTTTTCATTTTTATTATAACTCAAAATGATACGGTTAAAATTTTATCTTATAATGGTAACGGTGCCCACTCTTTTTTGCTGCGGCTGATTTGGATACGACATCCCTTTCCACTCTGTACCATTTTTAAATACTGCATCAATGCGCCATATATAAGTATCCTGCTGCAAAGGATTGCCCTGGTTAAAATTATCTTTTCCATTATATAAACCGTTCCAGCCTTCATTGGGTGCACCCTTTGCATCAAGACTGATGGTTTCAAAAATTTTTTGGCCCCATGTTGTAAATATCTGCAGGCGGTAAGTGGCTAACCCTGTTCCGATGGGTAAGAAAGTTTTTAATACCGGCTGCAGACTGCCTGGTTGGAATGCATTAGGTACATAAAGGTATCCGGGGAAGCCAGTGATTTGTACAAACTGTGCAAGGGTATCGCTGCAATTAGAAACATTGTCGAACACGCCAAGTTTAACAAGGTATTTTCCGGTATCCTGGTAGCGGTGCGATGCATCACGTGTGGTTGCCGGAATACTGATATCACCAAAACTCCAGAAATACTTATAGTTATTATTTTGTGCTGTAGTATTAATAAAATTAAAAGTATAGTTGGGTACTGCAATAATATTACCCGGGCTTACTGAAAATCCAGGTACAGGTAAAGGCTTAGCCAATATCAGGTTTGCCCTCACCAAAGAATCTTTACAACCATAAGTACCTGTAGCCACTAATTTAATATTGTAAGCGGTTGTTCTTGGAGGAAATATTTTTACGGGATTAGTTTGATTGCTAATTGTACCATCACCAAAATTCCACAAATAAGTAGATGCTAATGTGGTTAAGTTAGTAAAGGTTACCGCAACAGTGCCACATTCCTCTGTTTTATTTACGCTGAAATTAACCACGGGCTTATTGGCAATCTTAACATTTACAGTTGTGGTATCACGGCATGTGCCATCGCCTGCAATTAAAATAACAGGGAAATTACCCAATGCAGTGTACAGGTGTGTAGGATTGCTGAAGTTACTGTTGGGA
>JAYVJU010000103.1:0-11597 GCA_043769035.1 Ferruginibacter sp. | reverse complement strand
GAACTGCTTGCAGAAAAAGAATTTGATTTTTTTATAGGTAAAGCGGAGTATGTAAAAAACCCGGGTGACTTTATATGGAAACGGGTACTGGAAAGTGCTAACGCAAGCGATAGTGTTCTGCTTTTTGAAAAAGAGCTTTCCAAACAATTTGGTGATGATAAAAAATATGCTTTTGAAGAAAGAAACGGAAAAATCATCCGCCAGTATTCATCAGCCTTTACTATTGCCTTTAATAAAAAATTAGATGGCATGATTGAAAGAAGAATGCGCCAAAGTATTCATGCTATTGCCAGTTTTTGGTACACCGCCTGGATAAATGCAGGGCAGCCCGACCTTAAAAGCCTCGTAAATAAAAAATTTACGGAGCAGGATTTAAAAGAATTTGAAGAATTAAATAATAGCTGGAAGGCCGGAGGCAAAATGATTGGAAAAGAAGAAACCCCTATCCCCTGAAGGGGAAAATGGAATGAAATAGATTAGGTAGATTTATTTAATATTTCAAATTTATCTTCTTTTTGCTTTTATTACTTTTGCAAAAATCATTTAAATGACGCTTTTAAATTCCTCCGCCAGTGGGCGGAGACAGGGGCTACACAATTTCAACGCAGGTCCTTCTATTTTACCTAAAGAAGTATTTGAACAGGCCGCAGAAGCCGTACTTAATTATAATAATACCGGGTTATCTATATTAGAATTAGGCCATCGCACTTCCACTTTTCAGGCGGTAATGGATGAGGCGCAGGCTTTGTTAAAAGAATTGATGCATTTAGATGCCGATCATGAAGTATTGTTTTTACATGGCGGCGCATCTACCCAGTTTATGCAGGTACCAATGAACCTGCTGGACGATAAAGAAACCGCAGCATACGCCGATACCGGTGTGTGGGGCGTTAAAGCAATAAAAGAAGCAAAATTATTTGGCAAGGTAGAAGTGGTTTGTACCGGTAAAGACACCAACTACACCGCTATCCCTAAAGATTTTGCAGTACCCAATGATGCAAAATATTTTCACATTACCACCAACAATACTATTTACGGCAGCCAGTGGCAAAAAATTCCGGCAACAAGTAATGTAATGGTGGCAGATATGAGCAGTGATATCTTAAGCCGGGAAATGGATTTTAATGCTTTCGGATTAATTTATGCCGGCGCACAAAAAAATATTGGTGCGGCAGGCGTAAATGTTGTGGTTGTAAATAAAAATATCCTGGGTAAAATAAAACGCCCCATTCCCACAATAATGGATTACCGCAATCACATTAAAGAAGGCAGTATGTTAAATACGCCACCGGTATTTGCGGTATATGTTTGTATGCTTACCCTGCGCTGGTTAAAAGCACAGGGCGGTGTAAAGGCCATTGAAAAAATTAACATTGAAAAGGCGGCATTATTATACAACGAAATTGATAACAACCCTTTGTTTAAAGGAACGGTTACAGCTGAAGACAGAAGTAAAATGAATGTATGTTTTGTAATGAACGATCCGGCTTTGGAAGAACCCTTTCTTAATTTTGCGAAAGAGCAGGGTATTGTTGGTATAAAAGGGCATCGCCTTGTTGGTGGTTTCAGGGCATCATTATACAATGCTTTGCCATTAAGCAGTGTGCAGGTGTTAGTAGAAACAATGAAAACCTTTACTGCAAAAAAAGGATAAGCACTGTGTATGAAAAAAATAATCTGCCTGTTTTTTATTTTATCTTTTTTTGAAAATATATTTTGCCAGGATGTATTAATTAATGGCAGTACCAAATACCGCTTACTTACCTGGGATGATTTTAGCGGCAAGCCGGATAAGGATTCTCCATTTCAGGCCAATACTTCCTGGGGCATAAATTATGGCTTTAAAGGAGTTGATTTTGCCGGCGATACAGTTAGGTTTAAAAATCTTGCTGTTACACTTAAGTTTGATGAAACCAAGTCTTGGGTAAAAGAAGGTAAACAAATACCTTATTTATTAAAACACGAGCAAGGGCATTTTGATATTGCTTTAATTTGCCATAAAGAAATTATTAAAGCAATAAACAATACCGTTTTTTTTAAAGCCGATTTTAAAGAAAAATTAAGAACCATTTTTACCGATACAATTAAAAAATACCGTTTAATGCAGGTGCAATACGACGAAGAAACAGACCACAGTAAAAACGAAGCCAACCAGCAAAAATGGAATGCCGCTATTGCCAAAGCATTGGAGCAATAACAGTTACCTAATTCTAAAAAATCATCAATAACAAATACATTACTTTTAACCTCCCTAACAGTAAACCAACATGATAACAATAGCACCATTTAATGCGTTACGCCCCGAAGCCCAATTGGCAAAGCAGGTAGCAAGCCGCCCTTACGATGTACTAAATAGCAAAGAAGCAAAAATAGAAGCACAAGGCAACCCGGCAAGTTTTTTACATATTACCAAAAGTGAAATTGACCTGCCCGATGATGTGGATATTCATTCGCAAAAAGTGTATGATAAAGCAAAAGAAAATTTAGATGCTTTTATCAGCCGCAATATTTTATTTAGAGAAAGTAAACCCTGCTATTATATTTACCAGCTTATTATGAATGGAAAAACCCAAACCGGTTTGGTTTGTGGCAGCAGCGTAAATGATTATGAAAATGACCTGATAAAAAAACATGAGTTTACCCGGCCAGAAAAAGAACAGGACCGCATTAACCATATTAAAACCACCGGAGCACAAACCGGCAATGTTTTTTTAGCTTATAAAAATGTTGATGCTATTGATACATTAATTAACGACTGGAAAAACGAACGTAGCCCGGTTTATGATTTTATTGCTGATGATGGCATACAGCACAGCATCTGGGCAGTAAATGATGCAAAAACAATCGGCCGTATAACTGAATTGTTTAAAACGCTGGTGCCGGTTACTTATATTGCCGATGGCCATCACAGGGCCGCCTCTGCAGCTAAAGTACGTGCCGCCTTAGGTGGAGAAAATTCTCCCGAAGGAGCAGATTATTTTTTAACCACGCTGTTTCCTTCAAACCAATTACACATTATGGACTATAACCGTTTGGTAAAAGACCTGAACGGTTTTACTGATGAAAAATTTTTATCCCGTATAGAAACAAACTTTACTATTGAAAAAACAACTGCGGCTTTTTCTCCGGCAGCATTACATGAGTTTGGTATGTATTTAAATCATCAATGGTATAAATTAACGGCTAAAGAAAATACTTTTACAACTGACCCGATTGGTGTTTTAGACATTACCATTCTTTCCAATAATTTATTAGACCCTGTTTTGAATATTAAAGACCAGCGTACCGATAAGCGGATAGACTTTGTTGGTGGCATACGTGGACTGGCTGAGTTGGAAAAAAGAGTGGACAGTGGTGAAATGACTATAGCCTTCAGCCTGCATCCGGTAACCATACAGCAATTATTCGATATTGCCGACAGCGGTAATGTAATGCCCCCAAAAAGCACCTGGTTTGAACCCAAGCTGAGAGATGGTTTACTTACCCATTTAATAACAGATATAGCAGAGGCTTAAATTTATGCATTAACTTTTCGTGTATTTATTTTAGCAGTACCTTTATTTGATGATGAAAAGATTTTTTCTATCCTTAATTATTTCTTCTGTTACCATTACAACTATGGCGCAGGATGTTGCCGAACTGCATGAAACTGCCCGGACTTTTATGCGCCAGGGAGATTACAGTAACGCCATTTTGGTTTTAAACAGGGCTATAAAACTGCAACCCAATAATATTGAAATAGCAAAAGACCTGGGGCTTAATTATTATTTTGCAAAAGACTTTACAAAAGCACTTGACATTTACAAACCCATACTTGACAGAGTGGAGGCTGATGACCAGTGCTTCCAGATTGCAGGTGATATTTATTTAGCAATGGATGATGCCAAAGAATGTGAAAAGGTGTACAAAAAAGGATTAAAAAAATTCCCGGAAAGCGGGCCACTCTATAATGAACTGGGAGAACTGTTGTGGGCACAAAAAGATTACAGCGCCATTAAACAATGGGAAAAAGGAATTGAAACCGACCCCGGGTTTTCTAAAAATTATTACAACGCCTGTAAATATTATTATTTTACCACCGACAAGGTATGGAGCATTTTATATGGCGAAATATTTTTAAACATTGAACCATCAAGCGCTACATCTCCCGAAATAAAAAATATTTTACTGGAAGGTTATAAAAAACTATTTGCAGATGCTGACCTTGAAAAAACCAATACAGATAAAAACGGTTTTGTGCAGGCTTTTGTGCAAACGATGAACAAGCAATCGGCACTGGCAGCAACCGGTATTAATGCAGAATCGCTGACCATGATTAGAACCCGGTTTATACTGGATTGGTTTACCGGTTTTGACACTAAATTTCCTTTTAAACTTTTTGAGCTGCAACGCCAGTTATTACAGGAAGGTATGTTTGAAGCTTACAACCACTGGATATTTACTGCGGCGTATAATTTGCCAGCCTATCAAAACTGGATAATATTAAATGCTGCTGAATACAACGAACTCTCCCGTTTTCAAAAGGGAAGGATATTTAAAATTCCTGCCGGGCAATACTACCACAAGCTGCTGCCGTGATTTTAATAAATTTTTTTTGTTATCTTGTTTAAAATAATTTTTTATGGACGAACAGCGTGACGAAAAACTATGGCAAATTGCAAAACGCAGAGCCGATTTTCAGGACAGCCTTATTAGCTTTATGGTAATAAGCACTATTTGCTGGGCTATCTGGTATTTTACAGCGGGCCGCAGGGGCATTAATACCGGTACACCCTGGCCGTTGTGGGTTATGCTGGGTATAGGCATTGGCCTGATATTAAAATTTATCAGGGCCTATAAAACAGATAAGGATACAATGACAGAAAGAGAATATGAAAAGCTGAAGAACAAGAACTGATATTTTTTTTGACGCTATAACGATTGCATATGAATGAGAATTCAAGAATATTTGATTGCATTGACCACCAACTGAAGCACTTTGCAAAAAAAGATATGTTTGCCGCCAAAGAAAATGGTGAGTGGCAAACCTACAGTACCACCGATGTAAAAGATATTGTAGATAAACTGAGTGCCGGCCTGCTGCAGCTTGGTGTAAGTGGTAACGATATGGTTATTGAAAACCAGGATAAAATTGCTTTGGTTTCAAAAAACCGGCCCGAGTGGTTGTTACTTGATATGGCCTGCCAGCAAATTGGCGCTGCACTTTGCCCTGTTTACCCTACTACAAATATTAATGAACTGGAATTTATTTTTAATGATGCCTCGGTGAAATATGTTTTTGTAAGCGGACAGGATATTTTAGATAAAGTAAATAATATACGTGACCGGATTCCCACTTTACAGAACGTATATAGTTTTGATGAGTTGCCCGGTGTTGATTACTGGAAAACCATTTTAGCATTGGCCACCACAGATACGCTGGCTAAACTCGTAAACATAAAAGCTGCTATAAAACCCGAACATTGCGCTACTATTATTTACACATCGGGTACTACCGGTACGCCAAAAGGTGTAATGCTGACCCATAGAAATATTGTAACCAATGTCATTCATTCCAGGGCAACATTTCCTTTTAATGATAACCCCGGGGCAAAGGCATTAAGTTTTTTACCACTCAACCATATTTTTGAAAGAATGGTTTCTTACATCTATATCAACAGTGGCATTTCAATTTACTATGCCGAAAGTTTAGAAACTATTGCCGATAACTTAAAAGAAGTAAAACCAAATTTATTTACCACGGTGCCCCGTTTACTGGAGAAAGTGTATGAAAAAATTATGGAAAAAGGCAGCCAGCTTACAGGTGTTAAAAGAAAATTATTCGACTGGGCGGTAAGCCTCGGTAGTAAATACGATGTTTTAAAAAGTGGCGGTTTATGGTATAATATTCAATTGGCCATTGCTAATAAAATTATTTTTAAAAAATGGCGAGAGGCTCTGGGCGGTAATATTGAATGCATTATTACTGGTGGTGCTGCCTGCCAGGTGAGGCTGTTAAGAGTTTTTAATGCTGCACAAATTCCTATTTATGAAGGCTATGGCCCTACAGAAAATAGCCCGGTAATAAGTGTAAACTGCCGTAAAAAAGGCGGAACAAAATTTGGCACCGTTGGATTGGTTATTGAAGGGCAGGAGGTAAAACTTGAAGCCGATGGAGAGATTTGTGTAAAAGGACCAAGTGTAATGATGGGTTATTACAAGCGCCCCGATTTAACTGCAGAAACAATTATTGACGGCTGGCTGCACACCGGCGATATAGGCGTATTTGAAGATGGTAAATATTTAAAAATTACCGACCGTAAAAAAGAATTGTTTAAAACCAGTGGCGGTAAATATGTTGCACCACAGCCCATTGAAAATAAAATGAAGGAATCTCCTTTTGTTGAACAAATGATGATTGTTGGTGCCGAGCAAAAATTTGTTGGTGCGTTGATAGTACCATCAGTCCCTAATTTAAAAGAATGGATGCAGCATAAGGGAATAAAATTCACTACTATTGAAGATGCCGTTCACAATCCAAAAGTGCTGGACTTATACAGGGAGCTGATTGATTCCTTTAATACATTTTTTAACCATGTAGAGCAGGTTAAAAAGTTTGAACTTATGCCTAACGAATGGACCATTGACAGCGGCGAACTTACCCCAACATTAAAACTGAAACGAAAAGTGATAATGGAAAAATATAAAGATGTAGTTGAAAGAATTTATAATTAAACAAGAAAGCCGCAATGTTGCGGCTTTCTTGTTTTTGGTAGTCCCGACAAGAATCGAACTTGTATCTAAAGTTTAGGAAACTTCTATTCTATCCATTGAACTACGGGACCATTCTTCGTCAAGCTAAGAATGACAAATCATTTCATCGCTTTACAATTTTGGATGGCAAAAGTAATTATTTCTTGCTACCCGATTATAAAAACAACCATTAATTTAATTACATTTAGGTTTAAACAGCTTAAATATGAAAAAAATAAAGTTTTTGGTGATTGTTTTTACGGCTTGTTTTTTACAAATAACTGTAACCGCCCAAAAAACCATAGTAGTTAAACCACAATTAAACCATATTGCCCATTACGTTACAAATCTTAAAACCAGTACAGATTTTTATATGAATGTTATTGGGCTGGATACTATTCCCGAACCTTTTCATGATGGTAAGCATACCTGGCTTAGCGTGGGCTATAAAAGCCATTTGCACTTGATTCAAGGGGCAACAGCAGCTTTTGTTTTACCCAAAAACAGCCATATCTGTTTTACAGTTCCCTCTGTTGTTGATTTTGTAAAAGTGCTGGATAAAAATAAAATTGAATACGAAAACTGGGCCGGCGATAAAATGGCCGTTACCACAAGGGTAGATGGCGTTAAGCAAATCTATTTTAAAGATCCCGATGGCTATTGGGTGGAAATAAACGATGCAAAAGACTAATGGTCTATTTTGGCCGCATCCCTTATCTTTGCCGTCCTAAATTTTAGTGATTATGAAGTGGTTGAACCTTTTAATTAAATACCGCCTTTGGCTGGGTATTATTTTACTTGCACTTGGCATTTATGTAAACATACAGGCTGGTTTCTGGCCTTCGTTTATTTTATACTTACTGGCCGTTATTGCTATTGTTGGTCATTTTTTGTTTGGGCCAATGCGGTTAATACAATCGCATATGGAAGCCGGCGATATTGAGGGTTCTAAAAAAGTACTGGATTCAATCTGGTTTCCTGCCTTGCTTATAAAACCTGTCCGCAGTGTTTATTATACCATTAAGGGTAACCTGGATATGGTAAACCAGAATTACGAATCGGCAGAAAAAAATCTTAAAAGAAGTAACGACTTAATGAGTAACAGTTCCATGATGCAGGGACAAATGAAGCAGGCCGAGGGCGCCAATAAATTACAACTGGGTATGCTGGCTATTCAAAAAGGCGATATGAAAGCGGGTGAGAGTTATATCCGCCAGGCCATACGTGCCGGTTTACCGGATAATGAAAATAATGCAGCAGCCTATCTTCAGTTATGTTCTATTATGATGAACAAAAGAGAATTCCGTGCGGCTAAAGATTATTTTAGAAAAGCAAAAAGCTTTAAACCCACCACACCTCAAATTGTAGATCAGATAAAACAGATTGAGAAATATATTACAAGAATGCCCGGTTAAAATGGCCGGATATTTTAAAGGGTATTTAAAATTTCTGCCAGCTCTTTATCCCATTTACCGGATTTGCCATATTCCACTACACGGCCGGCTTCTTTACCATCTTTCATAATAATAATGGTGGGTACGTTTATTATATTAAATGCATCGGTAATGCTGGCTAAAGATTTTTTTGCCCTGTTTACGCCAAAAAATGAAATCCTGTTATCTGCTACACCACTCATTTCCTGCAGCTTAAAAAATTTGGGTAAAATAAATTGAGTATCCTCACACCAGGTGCCGCCAAAAACAACAAACTGAACTTTTGCTTTTGTTTTTTCAAAAGCTGAAAGTGTAGCAGTATCGGGTTTGTACATGTTAAAACTATTGCCATACCATTTGGAGTAAGCGGTATCATTTTGTACAAGGTATTTATTAATGATACCCCTTATTATAAATTCCTGCGGATGTTTTTCGTCTTTAATAATTTCATATTGTGCCTGGCTGTACAAACCGGTTGTAAATAAAACAGCCACCAATAGTGTTGTAAAAAATTTCATAATAAATAAGTTGGTAAAATTGAAGCTTAAAGTTCTGGTGAAAAGGCTGATTGAAAAAACCAATTTTGTTAATACGAGGTTATAGGTTGGCTTTAAATTCGTTTAAAAAGCCTTTTAGTTTTTTCAGCGATTCTATCATTGCAAATTTCTGTTCGGCCTTTTTATTGTTTTTTAAAAAATCCTTGGCGCCTTCAATGGTGTATTTTCTTTCTCTTAATAAATGATAAATGAGTTTCAGGTTTTTTACATCTTCGGGGCGGAATAACCTGTCGCCTTTTCCATTTTTCTTGGGTTTTAAAATATCAAATTCGTTTTCCCAAAACCTTATCAAACTCTGGTTTACTTTAAACATATCCGATACGGTGCCTATCGGGTAATACATTTTTTGAAACAACACATCATCTTCCGGTATCTCAATTAAATCCACACCGGCATCCATATCCTTCAAACTCATGCGGCCACGGGTTTGTTTTTTATTATCCTTTTTGGGTACCCTTGCTTTGGGTGGAGGTATTACCGTAAGGTCAACCACTTCTCTTTCCTGCCCAATAATTTTTTCTTCTGCAACAATAGTTTTTACCTCCTCCTGCTTTGCAGCTGGTAGCATACTATCAAAATCAAAAGCTATTTGGTTAAGCGGCATAATTAAAGTTAATCAAAACTTTTGGCACTTCCTGTTGCAGCTATTTTCAATACCCGGTCGTATTGCTCTGCATTTAAGTCGTTAAAGAAAAAGTAAACCGGGTCAACTGCTGTACCATTAATATGTACTTCGTAATGACAATGCGGCCCGGTACTGGCTCCCGTACTGCCCACCCATCCAATTACTTCGCCACGTTTTACCCGCTGGCCATCCCTTGCTTTTATGCGTACCATGTGCATGTAAACTGTTTCGTATCCATAGCCATGATTAATAATAACATGGTTACCCGTGCCTGCGCTGGCACCTGCAGTAGTTACAGTACCATCACCCGTTGCATAAATAGGTGTACCCTGCGGCGCTGTAAAATCAAGGCCATTATGCATTTTGGCAATGCCGTAAATAGGATGAATCCTGTATCCAAATCCGCTGGCAATTCTTGTAAGCTCTTTATTACTCACAGGCTGTATAGCAGGTATGCTGGTGAGTTTATTTTCCTGGTTGCGTATTAATTTATCAATTACCTCGTAACTGCTGAACTGGTAGGCCACCCTTGCAGAAATATTATTCAGTGTTTTGGCAATTTCGGTACCCAACTCATCATCATTCAGCAAATTTACTTTGTCAATTTCTTTTTTCTGTTCAATCAGTTTTGTACGGGCACTGTCGGTAACGGGGTTGGCTTCAAAAATTGAACGGTACACCTGGTTATCCCGCTTTTCCAGTTCTGCCATTTGCTGCTGCAATGCTTTTACCTTACCATTTATAGTGGCATAATTGTCTTTTAAAGCATCGTATTTCAGCTGGCTTTCTTTATCTGCTGCCTTTGGAAAAAACCGGGTGTAGAGTGTAACAATAATAGCCGAAGTAACCAATGCGGCCGAAATAAAACCAAATATCCGCAACAACTTTACCCTGAATGGGGTTACCAGCTTCTCGTAGCGAAGGGTATTGGTGTTATAGAAATATTTGATTTTCTTCATGCTTATGCTAAAAGAGGAAACGTTTCAGATATGGTTTTGTTGTTTTTCTTTGGCCTTAAATAACAATGGTTTAGCCGTAGCTTGCGGCTTCAGGCTGTTTTATTACCTTTGCAACCGTTGAACAAAAGTTCACAAATATAGCCCGTTACACAACAAAAATCAACCCCAAATAAATAGTTGGTATATGATGACAAGTGCCGAGATACGACAACAATTTCTTGACTTTTTTAAATCGAAAGGCCACACCATTGTGCCCAGTGCCCCTATTGTTGTAAAAAACGATCCTACACTTTTGTTTACCAATGCCGGCATGAACCAGTTTAAAGATTATTTTTTAGGCAATAAACCAGCGCCATACAACAGGGCAGCCGATACACAAAAATGTTTACGGGTTAGCGGAAAGCATAACGACCTGGAAGAAGTGGGTGTGGATACTTACCACCATACCATGTTTGAAATGCTGGGCAACTGGAGCTTTGGCGACTATTTTAAAAAAGATGCCATTGCCTGGAGCTGGGAATTATTAACCGAAATTTACAAATTAGATAAAGACCGTTTGTACGTAACAGTTTTTGAAGGTGATGAAAAGGAAGGTATTCCTGCATCTAAAATTGCTTTGGCAGAATGGAAAAAGATAATTCCTGAAAGTCAGATAATTTTTGGCAATAAAAAAGATAATTTTTGGGAGATGGGTGATACCGGACCTTGCGGTCCCTGCACCGAAATACATGTTGATTGCAGAACTGAGGAAGAAATAGCAAAAATACCGGGAAGAGATTTGGTAAATAGTGATCATCCGCAGGTAATTGAAATCTGGAACAATGTATTTATTCAATATAACCGTAAAAAAGATGGCAGCCTTGAGCCATTACCTGCCACACATGTAGATACGGGAATGGGCTTTGAAAGATTGGTAAGAGTAATTCAGGGCAAGCAAAGTAATTACGATACCGATATTTTTACCGGCACTATTGCAGCTACAGAAAAAATAACCAAAAAAAAATATACTAACGACGATACTAAAGAGGCCGTTGCTTTCCGTGTAATTGCCGATCATATCCGTGCCATCAGTTTTACAATTGCAGATGGACAGTTGCCTTCCAACACCGGAGCCGGTTATGTGATTCGCCGCATTCTTCGCCGTGCAGTGCGTTATTATTATTCTTATTTAGATTACAAACAACCTTTGCTGCACCAGCTGCTGCCCATAATAGCTAAGCAGTTTGAAAATGTTTTTCCGGAGTTAACACTGCAACTGGATTTTGTAAGGACGGTTGTGAAGGAAGAGGAA
>JAYVJU010000102.1:0-4049 GCA_043769035.1 Ferruginibacter sp. | reverse complement strand
TACAACCTGGGGTTAAACAAATAGCGGCTGGTTATATTATTTACGGCTCATCAACTATGATGGTGTATGCAACAAGAAGAGGCGTAAATGGGTTTACATTAGATCAATCCATCGGAGAGTTTACATTAAGCCATCCCAATATTAAATGCCCCGAAGCTGGTAAGTTTTATTCCGTTAATCATGGTAATTTTTTCCAGTACGATGAGCAGGTAAGGAAATATATAAATGGATGTCAGCAGAAAACAAAAGAAAATGGAGGGCCGTACACCCAGCGCTATATTGGCAGTATGGTTGCAGATATACATCGTAATTTAATTAAAGGCGGCATTTTTATGTATCCTGCAATTTTAGATAAGCCAAAAGGAAAGTTAAGGTTACTGTATGAATGTAATCCCTGTGGGTTTATTATTGAAGTGGCCGGAGGCAAAGCTACCAATGGTAAACAACGGATCTTAGAAGTACAGCCGACTGCATTACATCAACGTACACCATTTTTTGCCGGCAGTAAATTAATGATGGAAGAATTAGAAAGTTTTATCAATGAAAAATAAGATCATCTCCGTAAAAGATTTAAAAAAGAATTACGGCAGCTTTGAAGCAGTAAAAGGAATTTCTTTTGATGTTTATGAAGGAGAAATTTTTGGATTGCTGGGCCCCAATGGAGCAGGTAAATCAACTACGCTGGAAATAATAGAAACACTGAAAGATAAAACCAGCGGCGAAGTAATAGTGAATGGCCTTAACCTGGATACAGCTCCGCATGAAATAAAAAAGATCATTGGGGTGCAATTACAAACATCGGGTTTTTACCCGGGATTGAATTTAATAGAGTTGATACATTTATTCGGCGGTCTGTATAATCAACCGGTTGATCCGATGGAATTATTACGACTGGTTAATCTTGAAGATAAGGCAAAGAATAAATTTAAAGATATGAGCGGTGGGCAAAAGCAACGCTTTTCTATTGCCACCACTTTAATAAACAAACCTAAAATTATTTTTTTAGACGAACCTACAACAGGGCTTGATCCGCAGGCGAGAAGAAATTTGTGGGACCTCATCGTTGATATCCGTGCCAAAGGAACTACAGTTATCATTACCACACATTATATGGATGAAGCAGAACAGCTTTGCGACCGTATTGCTATTATGGATGAAGGAAAAATTATTTCATTGGATTCTCCCGATAAAATGATCGACGACCTGGTAGCATCCGGTTTTGAAAAACCCAAACAGGTAAAGTCTGCTAACCTGGAAGATGTTTTTATACATTTAACCGGCAAGGCAATGAGAGAAGATTAAATATCCGGTTGTTAATTTAATTAAAAATTATTTATACAAAATGAATGAAGATTTAAGATACCCTATTGGTAAGTTCATTACACAACCATTTTCTGATAAGCAATTACAGGAATGGCTGATTGATATTAAAAACCTGCCGCAACATTTAGAAAATGCAGTATTGAATTTAGATGCTGCACAATTGGATACCGTTTACCGTGAAGGCGGCTGGATGGTAAAGCAGGTAGTACACCATGTTGCAGACAGCCATATCAACGCTTATACCCGTTTTAAACTCGGCCTTACTGAAGAGAATCCTACCATCAGGCCGTATGATGAAGTGCAATGGGCAGTATTAAAAGATTCTTTGGAATTGCCTATAAATATTTCGCTTACATTATTGCATGCCTTGCATAGCCGCTGGCATTATTTACTCAGCGGTATGCAAACAGAAGATTTTTTAAACCGGACTGTATTTCATCCAGCCCATAATAAACAATCTTCTCTTTGGGATCTACTGGGAATGTATTCATGGCACGGAAGGCACCATGTGGCGCATATTACAAGTTTAAGAGAAAGAATGAAATGGGGATAGTTAAATAGTTAACTGGTTAATTAGTTAATTCGGGTTTGCAGACAGAAGTTAAACTAATTAACTAATTAACCAATAAACCAATTAACAATTATGCAGTGGAAATTATTATCCTCAAAATACATCAGCAAGCACATTTATTTTACTGCAAGAGAAGACCGTTGTGAAAGACCCGACGGGCATATTGTAGATCCTTATTTTGTAGTGGAGCTGCCCTCCAGTGCCTGTGCAATGGCAATTACAGAAGATAACGAAGTGGTTATGGTTAATCAATACCGTCATGCAGTTGGAGAAACTATACTGGAAATTCCCGGAGGATTTATTGACGAAGGAGAAGATATGGAAAAAGCCATTGCCCGTGAATTGCAGGAAGAGACTGGATATGAATTTACAAAATTTGATTACCTGGGAAAGATTGCCGCAAACCCTGGCCTGCTGGATAATTACACACATTTGTTTTTAGCAAGAGGCGGAAAAAAAACAGGGGTACAGCAATTAGATCATAATGAAGATATTGAAGCCATAACCATACCTCTTGAAGAAATGAGGCGCATGTTACAACAGAATGAAATAAAACAATCCTTACACATGGCTTGCGTTTTTTATGCTTTTCAAAAACTGGATGAAGAGAAAGGTAAATAGTTAATATAAAATCTTTATGCTTCACATCAGCCAGTGGTAAATTCTACTTCGCCAACTAAAAATACACTACCACAAACAATAATTAAATCTGTTGTTGCTGCTTTTAGTTTTGCAGCAGCAATGGCTTCATTTACATCATCAAAACAATTGCCCTGTAAATTATATGCAGCAGCTTTACTTTGTAATTCTGGTGCTGGCAATGCCCGTGGAATATGTGCATTGGTAAAATAGTAAACAGCATCAGCAGGTAACAGCGACAAAACCTTACTTACTTCTTTATCTTTTACCATACCCATTACAAAATGGATTTTTGCATTGTTATCATTGATCAATGCCAATTGAGCAATGATCTGTTTAATCCCATCTTCATTATGTGCAACGTCCAGCACAATAGCCGGATGCTGGGCAATAATATCCCAGCGGCCATGCAGCCCGGTAAGTTTTTTTGTATTGGCCAATGCAAATTTTTCAGCTTCATTTTTTATACTAAAGCCCTGTTGCATTAAAATACCTTCGGCACATAACACGGTACGCAGGTTTTTGGTTTGATATAAACCGTTCAGGTCGAGTGTGAAATTTTCGACAACATTATGTTTAATATTTTTTACAGTACAGTGTAGTGCAGTAGTGGAGGGTATAATATCAGTTACTGTATAGTCATCAGCCGCAAAATAAATTTTACTGTTACATTCATTTGCTTTGCTGACGAAAATGTTTTTTGTTTGCGGTAAATATTCGCCGATTACAACAGGTACACCGGGTTTAATGATACCTGCTTTTTCTGATGCAATTTCTTCCAGTGTATCTCCCAAAATATTCATATGGTCGTAACCAATATTGGTAATAATGGAAACAAGAGGAGTGATAATATTGGTACTGTCGAGCCGGCCACCCAAACCTGTTTCAATAACGGCAATATCAACTTTTTGCAAAGCAAAATAATCAAATGCCATTGCTACAGTTAATTCAAAAAAGGAAGGTTGTATTTTTTCAGATAATGTTTTGGTCCGTTGGGTAAATTCAATTACAAAATCTTCGGTTATCATTTCCCCATTTACTTTTATCCGCTCCCTGAAATCTTTTAAGTGCGGAGAAGTATATAAGCCTGTTTTATATCCCGCCTGTTGTAATATAGCAGCCAGCATATGGCTGGTACTGCCTTTGCCATTGGTGCCGGCAATATGTATGCTTTTAAATTTGTTTTGCGGATTGTTTAAGGCGTTGCATAATTCAATAGTATTGTGCAGGTCTTTTTTATATGCTGCTGCGCCAATACGGCTGAACATGGGCAGTTGCTGGTAGAGATAATCAATCGTTTGCTGGTAAGTCATTTAATAAACAGTGTACAATGGTTGCTTTATAACAGCAAATGTAGGTAAAGCTGAATAAAGGATTATTGTTGAAGAGTGCGACGCCAATGAAGTTCAATCAGGGTTCAAATGCTGGTAACAAAAAGTTACTGTACCCTGTAATTAAAAGGAACAGTTACAATCGATTCATGGTCTGATTTATTGAATTGTATGTTGGGCAAATA
>JAYVJU010000101.1:0-2462 GCA_043769035.1 Ferruginibacter sp. | reverse complement strand
GGCAATTTCTCTGCTCCAACCCGATCTGCTGGCACCGCCCTGATAGCCATAGCCACGAAGAAAATCTCTTTTATCGTCATAAAGATTGGCAAACCTTGTTAAGTATATGCCATTAGGTCTTCTGCCATAAATATATTTATCTTCAAATCCTTCTACTTTACCCGAGGCACCAAGATTGTAATGATGGTCCATAATATTATGCCCCAACTCACCACTGCTGCTGCCCAAACCATCGGGCCATATTTCTGTAGCCGAATTCATTAACACCCATGCAGAGTTTAATGCCGATGCATTTACAAAAACTATTTTACTGAAGTATTCATAGGTTTTATTATTCTCCGCATCCAGTACTTCCACACCTTTTGCTTTTTGGGTGTCTTTATCATAAATAATTTTTGTAACAATTGAAAAGGGCCTTACAGTTAAATTACCTGTGGCTGTTGCAGCAGGCAATGTAGATGATTGTGTGCTGAAATAGCCACCAAAAGGGCAACCTTCCCAGCAACGGTTTCTAAACTGGCAGGCCGTTCTTGCCTGAAGCGGTGCAGTTAAATTGGCAACCCTGCCAATGATCATATGCCGCTGATTATTGTAGTGTTTTTTTAAACGGGCAGCTACATCCTTTTCAACTATGTTTAAATCCATTGGTGGTAAAAACTGTCCATCGGGTAAATGTTGCAACCCTTCTATTGAGCCACTGATGCCTGCAAATTTTTCTACATAATCGTACCAGGGTGCAATGTCTTTATATCTTATGGGCCAATCCACACCGTAACCATCCTTTGCATTGGCTTCAAAATCAAAATCGCTCCAGCGATAACTTTGCCTGCCCCAAATTGTGGAACGGCCACCAAGGCGGTAACTGCGCCACCAGGTAAAAGGTTTTACTTCTGTATATGGTGATTCAATTTCATTGGCCCATGCGTCCATTACGCCTTCGTTTGCAGCCCAGCCACGATGAATAACGGGGTAATCTTTTCTTTGCTGCTCAGTTGTGCGGCCGACATATTCAAAATCCCAGGGGTCTTTTGTGGCGTTTTTATAATCTTTAATATGCTGGTGGTCTTTACCACGTTCCAGCATTAAAACTTTCAATCCTTTTTCTGTAAGTTCTTTTGCGGCCCAGCCTCCGCTGATGCCCGAACCAATTACTATAGCATCGTAAGTGTTCTGTGCAGTTGCTTTATTGTTAAGGTTAGTTGTATCGTTTGGCATCGCTAGATATTTTTGTTGATAAAGAATTCAGTCTCTAAGATAGCTTTATTTATAATTCAAATTCCCATACCGTCCGGTAATTTCCAAATTTTTCAATATAGGTTAAAAAAGTATTGTAAAAAGCATCGGCACCAATAGTGGCACTATCGCCAATTACAAACAGTTGTTCTTTTGCACGGGTGATGGCAACATTCATCCGGCGGTAGTCTTTTAAAAAACCAATATCACCATCATCATTGCTCCGCACTAAAGATAAAATGATGATTTCTTTTTCCTGCCCCTGGAAACTGTCAATAGTACTGATACGCATCTCTTTTGGCAACATTTCTTTAGCCGCAGTTACCTGCCCTGCATAAGGAGAAATAAAAGCAGTTGCAAGCGGATTTAATAATTCAGTTGCTATCAGTTTTTGCACTATCTGTAATTCTCCTTCGTTTTGTAAACTCATACCATCGCTGCCATGCACTTCATTAAAGCCGGAGCCTGCCGTGTCGATAAAAGTAATATGTGTGCCGGTATTGGTAAGATGTGCTGCTGTTTGCAAAAGACCATCATAAAAATAATTACTGCTAAAGCCTGCAATGGCCTGCTTCATCCGGTATTGGGTGTTTAATAAAAAAACATTTTTTATGCTTGCAATACTGGTTTCTAAAATAGATTTATTTAAACCCAAACGGGCAGCTTCGTTGCTTAGTACTGTAGGTGGAAGCTGTAAATGATCGCCGGCCAGCACATATTTTTGCGCTAAAGGAAAAATTGTCCATACCAATGGCTCAATACATTGCCCGGCTTCATCGATCAGCAGCGTATGAAAAGTAATGTTATTGATCTTTGCATCGTACAAGCCAACAGGCGTGCCTAAAATTACATCGGCTTCGGCAAATAATTTTTCTTCGTTGTATGCCTGCAGTTTTTTTATTTCGGTTCTTATATTTTTTACTTCTTTAAATAAAAGATTACGCTGTTCTCTTTCGGCTTTACCAAAACTCCGTTTGTATTTTAATGCCATCTTCCTGAATTCCTCTGCCCTTATTTTTAATTGCTTTATTTCTTTTTGCTGTTTACTGTTAGCTAATCTTCCTTCCGGTGTATGTTGGAATATGGTTTCATCAACCTTGCTGGTATTGCCTACTCTTAATACGGCAACATTTTGTGCAATCAATCCTTTGGCAATATTGTCAACTGCTGTGTTGCTGGGTGCAGCAACCAGTATTTTTTCACCGGCTTTTATTAATTGCACAATCGCT
>JAYVJU010000100.1:0-10764 GCA_043769035.1 Ferruginibacter sp. | reverse complement strand
AAATGGCAAGTTACTTACATCGCACCGCTCAACCATCTACCCTTGCTACCTTCCGGTCCTGGGGGAGTTCAACAGGAGCTGGCCGTATAAGACTTGCCGCCGCAAAGATAAGGGAATGCAGGTAATTTGTAATTAGGAATTTGGATTTATAAATATGAAGTTGAAAGTAAAATATTAAACTACATCAAATACATAGCCATTCAACTTTAGGGGATAGGTGCAAAACTAAATCCCGGCTTATCAGTCCTGGAACTTATTTTCCCCACTCCAATTAGCTGGTCGGCACGGTCGGTAAAAGACTTATAATACATTAAAATGGTGTAGGTGTTTTCTGTTTCCCAGTAATTACCTTCCAGGTCCATCTTTTGTGCAGGATTGGTTTTATCAACCGCTATATAAGTGTAATTATAATAACCCTGTTTTAAAAAAGCGGTACATTCATAAATTCCCTTTTCTGCATTAAAGCTCATTTTTGTTTTATCATTAAATTCATAACCGGTTAGCTGGCCTGCCAGGTAAATATCTTTGTTGGCATAAGGCTGTGCATTAGGCGCCGCAAGGCTGAAATGTACGGTTGCAAAATCTCCCTGCCAGTATGGATTAATGGTTTCGTAAGTTTCAATTAAAAACATACCATTAAGATCCCGATAATAAACATAGCGTTCGTTATTGCGGTCAATATCAGTTTTTACATAAATATCCGTGCTGGTCTTTTTATAATCTGCATGATCTACCCTGTCGCTTTGTAAGCGAAATCCTCTAAGGTCGAGCCAGCGCCATTCTTTACCACCCGGAAAAATGCAATTGTTTTCGGTATTATATTCCAGGTTGCTGCTGCGTACAAATGTTGGTGGAATATCTTTTATTGCATTATCCCAACGGTTATTTTGTAAGATAACTACCTTGATCTGTTGTGCAGCGCTGAATGCATTAAGCCCGTTAATATTTGCAGTAAACTGTAATTTTTGATGCGTACGAAACCACTGTGGCGTAAGTGGCTGTACCACTTTTGCTGCAATTGCAGCTTTTTGGTCGAGTACAAGCAAGCGCCGTGTAAATGCCAGTTTGGAAGTATCGCCATCTAAAAAAACCTTAAGCATATAATTCCCCGACATAGTTATAGTGGTGCTCCTGTCGGGCAACGTAGCCTGGTAATGCGTATATTTTGTTAAGGCAATTGATGAGTAGCGGTTGGTAGCAATACGTTGTTGTGTAAAACCTTTAATGTACATAAAGGGGCTTATATTAACGGGTTTCCAGTTATAGTCACACAATTGAAAACTATAATAATAACTTTTAACATTGGCATCCAGGTCATCAAAATTTAATTCAAGCTGTTCGCCGCTGTTAATGTTGTAAACAGCAAGGGCTTCCTGGCTACCATAAGGGTGAAACCGTACACATTGTATATTTGGTTTGTAAACAACATCAGGTAATTGGGCAACACAGGAAAAAGTAAATAGTGCAAATAAAATAATAAGAAAATATTTTTTTGTAACGGGCTGCAAAGCTTTGGTCATCATCCTTGCGTCGCACTCTTGTACCGCAGTACTACTTTCAACTTTTATCATGCTATATGTAATCATTACGTTTAAATAAAATACATTTGTAAGATACCAAAAGTATGCCATTTGAATATATCGGCCTTTATAGCAAAAAGAATAGCTTTTAACAGGGAAAAAACTTTTTCCCGTTTTATTATACGCCTGTCTGTTGCCGCTACGGCTATAAGTGTGGCTATTATGATAATTGCTATGAGTTTTGTAAACGGTTTTCAGCAGGTCATCAGCAATAAAGTATTTAGCTTTTGGGGACATATACGGGTACAACAGGACCTGGAAAATAAAGTAAGCATTGCAGAAGAATATCCGATTGCCTTAAATGATACTGTTGAAAGAAACCTTAAAAAAATAACCGAAATAAAAAGCGTAGAGCGCTATGCCACCAAATCGGCCATATTAAAATACAAAAACGAAATTGAAAGTGTTTTATTAAAAGGTATAGATTCAACTTTTGATTTCGGCCGGATGAATGCTTTGTTAAAACAGGGCCGGTGGATGAATACCAAAGACAGCGGCTATAGCAAAGAAATAGTATTATCAGCTTACACCGCCAACCAACTAAACCTTACAGTAAACGATAGTGTAGAAGTTATTTTTATTGATGGCAGCGGTATTGGCAATGCCCGGCGGCGGAGGCTACAAATAACGGGTATTTACAAAACAGCTATTGAAGAATATGATAAAGCCTTTGGCATTTGTGATATCAACCTGATACGGCGATTGAATAACTGGCAACCTAACCAGATTGGGGGCTACGAAATTTTTTTAAACGACTATAAAAAAATGGAAGCCGTTAATAAAATTATTTATGATGTTACAGTATTGCCACAAAGCTGGTATAGTAAAACCATTAAAGAAATATATCCTAATATTTTTGACTGGCTTGAGCTGCAGGAGCGGAATAAAAATGTGCTTTTAGGTATCCTGCTGGTTATTGCTATTGTCAATCTAATTACCTGCCTTATAATTTTAGTTTTAGAAAGAACAAGAATGACCGGTATTTTAAAAGCAGTTGGGGCAAGCGATTGGAATGTACAGCTGATATTTTTGTACAACACTTTTGTAATAGCCATTGCAGGCATTTTATTGGGTGCCTTTTTTGGGTTGGCCATTTGCTGGCTGCAGGAAAAAACTGGCTTTATAAAATTAGATGAAGATGCTTATTATATGAGCCAGGCACATGCAGATGTGGTATGGTGGCAGGTATTATTAATTTGTGGCGGAACTTTATTGATTAGTTTTATAACACTTATAATTCCTACAGTATTAATAAAGAAAATTAAAGCTGTTACCGCAATACAATTCCGTTAATTTTTTAAATGCGATAAAATAATACCAGTTGCTACTGCAGCATTTAAAGATTCAGCATCGCCAATTTTAGGGATGGTAATTTTTTCATCAACCAGTTTCATTACATCACTACTTATACCCTTTCCCTCGTTACCAATAATAATGATGGCTTCTTTAATATTTTTTATTGTACCAATGTTCTTTCCATCTAAATCAGCAGCATATTTTTTAAACCTGTTATTTTCCTGCAACCACGTTGTTAAATCAGTGTAAAAAATATTTACTCTTGCCAGGCTACCCATGGTACTCTGCACCACTTTTGGGTTGTACATATCTGCACAGCCCGCTGAACAAATGATATGCTCCACACCAAACCAATCTGCAGTACGAATGATGGTGCCAAAATTTCCCGGATCCTGGATGGTATCTAATGCAAGGGTTATTTTTCCTTTTATATTGCCGGGTGCAGTAATATTTTTCTTTTCAAATACAGCCAGTACATTGTTGGGGGTACTCAGCAGCGAAATTTTTTCCAGCTCAAAATCCTGTAGGGCAATTACCTCCATACCGGAATATTTTTTAAGCGTATTGGCATTGTTTTGTAGCCAGTCGTTTACAGCAAATAGTTGCCGGCAAACAAATTCCCTGCTATCTAATAAGTCCAAAACCACTTTTGGCCCTTCGGCAATAAACACACCATATTCATCTCTGAATTTTTTATGGTGTAAACTTTGGATATATTTGGTATGTGTTTTGTTAATCATTGTTTACTTTTTGAATTTATGCCCATCATCACCCAAGATAAAACCCGGTTTTCCCTGCAATTGAAAAATATATTTTTTATTTCTCTCATTTTATCTTCATGTATTGTACCTAAACATTATCAAAAAGATAAACCATTTATAACCGATTACAGCATCGAAGTTAAGGGAGGAAAATTTACTAAGGATGAAACCATCGCCTTAAAATCCCGTTTAAGTAACCAGTTAGATGACAGCGCTAAAGTAAATGTGGCGGACAAATATTTTATCCGCCATGTATATGATAATCCTCCGGCATTTGACACAGCCTACGCAGGTCAGTCTGCACGTAATATGCAGGCTTCAATGCTGCATATTGGGTATTACAATTCAAAGGCATATTATACAATTTCAGACACCATAAAAAGGCGTACTCCAGTAGTTAGTTTTAGATTTAGAGCAGGAAAATTCCCTTACTACATAAGATCCAAACTGAAAGTTAAAGTAAAGTATATTGTTGAACCCGGTAAACCCACACTGATTGATACTGTAGGCTATCAACTTCGCAATGCAGACCTTACAGCATTAACCCAAAAAAATATGGAGGGCAGCTTGTTGGAACAAGGTAAACCGGTAACCAAATCGGGTGTGCTGGGAGAAATAGGCAGACTGGTACAGTTATACAGAAACAATGGTTATTATAAGTTTACCGCAGAAGAATTAAAGGTACGGGGCGATACCACACTGGAAGCATTAACCAATATCAGCGACGACCCTTTTGAACAATTACAATTATTGGCAGAAGCACAGCAAAAAAAAGATTCACCAGAAATAAAACTGGCAGTTGTTTTAAATGAGCCTAAAGATAGCGGCAGATTAAAAAAATATTACATCAACAACGTTTATGTACTTCCCGATTACCACCCCGGTGACAGGCTCAATGCAGATTCGTCAATTACAGAACGGGTAACAAGAACAGATAAGTTTATCATCCGGTATCATAATAAATTGTTCCGCACCGGTTTTTTACTCCGCAATGTCACGCTTAAAAAAGGTGATTTGTATAACCAGGAAAAATTTTACACAATGCTGAACAATTTTTCAAGGGGCGGTGTGTGGCAGAGTGTAAATATTGATGTTAATGAAGTAAAAGACAGCATCAATATGATTGACCTTGTGATTCAATTAATACCTGCTAAACAATTCAGTTTTGAATCGGGTGTTGAAGCAAGTTTTTCTGCCACCAGTAATACCAATAGTGTTACCGCAGCCAATTCGGGTAACTTATTAGGTTTGTCTGGTAATGTTTCCTTAACTAACCGAAATCTTGGTAAGGAAGGTATTAAAATGATTACTGCTTTACGAGCTGGTGTTGAACTAAACCTTAGTGCAGATAATAGTGGCAAAAATAATGTGATCAATTCTAATGAATTGAGTTTATCCAACAGTATTGTATTTCCCCGTTTTATTTTTCCTTTTGCAGGTTTCAACAACGATAAACGCATTACCAGCCCTGAAACCTTCATTAATGTAAATGGCTCTCTCATCAACCGGATTAATTTATTCAACCTCCAATCAACCAATTTAGGAATTGGTTATACCTGGCGTAACAGGAAAAAGGAATTGGGAGGTTATAAAAAAGAACAATTTGTTTACAAGCCTTTAAATTTTGAATTTACCCGCTTGTACAACGAAACAGATAGCTTCACAAAAACACTGGAGTTAAATCCTTTTTTACGCTATTCGTTTAATACAGCACTGGTGGCTGGTTCCAGCATAGGTTATTCGTTAGCAAGTACAAACAAAAAACATACTAACCGGCAATACAGCTTTAAAGCAAATGTTGAAGAATCAGGCTTTCCATTATTCCCGTTACCAGTTCCTTTAAGAAAATTAAATATTTTAAATACTTATTTGCGCCAGTATTTAAAAACGGATGTGGAATATATTCATACCCGTACAAAACCAAAATCGGCATTTGTAATCCGTTTATTTGCAGGTGTAGGTATTGCATCTAAACAAGATACCACACTCCCGTTTTTTAAACAATATTTTGGTGGTGGCAGTAATAGTATGAGAGGCTGGCCTATACGTGGAATTGGGCGTGGGTCTCAACCATTGGCAACTTACGGTACCAATAGATTTAATGACCGTACCGGCGATATACAGTTAGAGGGCAATATAGAATTGCGGCACCACCTGCTGCAGATCATCCCCAATTCTGTTATGCTAAAGGGTGCTTTTTTTGTTGATGCAGGAAATATATGGAACCTCCGCAATTCAAAACCAGGTGGTGGTACAGACAGTGCCCAGTTTAATTTTAAAAATTTATGGAAAGAATTGGGTATAAATGCAGGTTATGGTTTCAGGATAGATTTTAATTACTTCCTTATAAGATTTGATTTTGGATTCAGGATCAAGCGGCCGGAATTAAGTTATATTAACGATGGCTGGAAAATACCTGCAATAGGTTTTGATGATGTGATAAAGAAAATTTTTGGCAAGGGGAAAGTTGTTAACGGAGTTAATAATGAAGAATACAGGAGATGGCGTTACGAAAATTTTAATTTTACTATTGGTATTAACTATCCTTTCTAAAAGCTTTACTGGTTAATTGGTTTATTAGTCAATTAGTAAATAACATCCAGTATGCGCTGTCCCCAATTAACTAATTAACTGATTTTTCTATCTCCTCCATACTAATGGCATCTTCCACCTTAAATTCACCAATACGGGTGCGGCGTAAACTGCTTAAGTAACCACCACAACCTAATGCAGCACCAAAATCGTTGGCAAGGCTGCGGATATAAGTTCCGGTGGAGCAAATAACTTTAAACTGTACAACAGGTAAATTAATTTCAGTTATTTCAAATGTGCTGATCGTTATACTTCTTGCCTTTAATTCCACATCCACGCCTCTTCTTGCCAGTTCATATAAAGCCACGCCATCTTTTTTAATAGCAGAATAAATTGGTGGAAATTGTTCTATAGCCCCAACAAATTGTTTTGTTTTTCCCAAAAGCAATTCTGTGGTGATGAATGAATAATCTTTTTGCTGCTCCGGCAAACTCTCCAGGTCGTAAGTTGGTGAAACAGCACCTAATGTTATAGTGCCGGTATATTCTTTTTCGGCAGCCATATATTCATTTATTTTTTTTGTAAACTTACCGGTGCAAACAATTAATAAACCTGTAGCCAGGGGATCCAATGTTCCTGCATGGCCTATTTTTTTTATCTGTAATATACTTCGCAGTTTCCGTACCACATCAAACGATGTCCAGTGCAGTGGTTTATCAATCAATATAGCTTTTCCTTCAAGATATGCTTGTTGTAATTCGGCATTAACCGGCGGCCTTTGTACTCTTTCTTTTCTTACAGGTGCTTCGCCACCTGCTTCAATTATCTTATTGGTATATCGCTCCCGGTATGTTTGTTTTCTTGCCATAACTAAACCACAAAACTATCAACTATCAACTAACATCTGTCAACTTTCTTTAAATTGCCTGCCTTGCTTTAAGTTCCAGGTATTTATTCACTGCATTTACTGTAAGGTTTTCAGGGGCAGTAAGTACCGACAGTATTCCATGTTTTTGCAGCTCCTTTACAATTAACCGCTTTTCAAACTCGAATTTTTCTGCAATGGTTTTTATATATACTTCTTCAATATTGCCGGCATTAAGATGAGAAAGCTTGTGCAGTTCTGTATTTTCAAAAAACACTACCATTAATAAATGATGTTTGGCAATACTGCGTAAATAATTCAGCTGCCGCCTTAATCCAGATAGTGATTCAAAGTTGGTGTACAATATAAGCAGGCTGCGGTGTTTTATGCGGTTACGTATCTGCATGTACAACATTTCGTAATCGCTTTCTAAAAAAGCAGTTTCCTGGTTGTACAGTAATTGTAAAATATTTTCTCTTTGAATGGGCTTTCTGTCGGCAGCAATTAAAGAACCCATCCTGTTGGCAAATGTCATTACACCTACCCTGTCTTGTTTTTGCAAACAAACATTACTTAATACTAGTGTACTGTTTATTGCATAATCCAATAAGGTAAGTTCATTAAAAGGCATTTTCATTAACCGGCCTTTATCTATTATGCTGTACACCTGCTGGCTTCGTTCGTCGGTATAATTATTTACCATTAATCCACCTTTACGTGCAGTTGCTTTCCAGTTAATGGTTCGCATATCATCTCCACTTACATATTCCTTTATCTGCTCAAACTCCATGCTATGGCCAATTTTACGCATGCGCTTGTTTCCATGCTCCGATTGTATGGTGGTTTGCGACAGTAACTCGTATTTACGCAACTGCAGGTAAGAGGGATAAACAGGAACGGTTGCTTCCACATCAATATCATGCCGGCGCATTAATAACCCTAATAATGATCTTACATATAAAATGATATTACCAAAATGATATTCACCTCTTTCAACCGGCCTTAATTTGTAGATGATATTTTTTTGTTCCCGTGCAGCAAAACGGTGTGTTAACTTCCAGTCTCTTTTTTGAAACTGAACCGGCAGTTCATCAATGATCTCCATAATTACAGTGAAAGGCATCCGGTTTATAACCTGCAACTCAATTTTGTTTTCATCGCCATTACTTAAACGGTCGGCAGTTAAACGTTTAGCTGCCGGGTTTCTGCTCATGATAAATAAAAACAGGTAATCAATCAATACCAATATTACAAATACGGCCAACAATATTTTTGGTACCTGTAGTATTGGTTTGTAAAAAAAAGAAAGCACAAATAAAACAATGCACAGCCCTGTGACAAGATAAAATCTTGTGGTAAGAAATAAGTTGCCGATATATTTTTTTAAAGGGCTCATATCAGCATACCATTAGCGGGGTACTTCAATAGCTTTTAAAATATTATCAATCAAATCATCTGCTGTAATACCTTCCATTTCTTTTTCTGCAGTAAGTATAATGCGGTGGCGCAATACATGCGGCGCCATTTCCACAATATCTTCGGGGGTTACAAAATCCCTTCCTTTAATGGCTGCATTGGCTTTTGCCGAACGTAAAATTGCCAGTGATGCCCGTGGAGAAGCACCTAAATATAAAGCCGGATTATTTCTTGTTTCATTAACTATACGTGCAATAAACTCAATCAACTTTGGCTCTATAATAATTGATTGAACCTGGTTACGGAAGTGCTGTATATCTGCCGGCGATAATACCTTCTTTACATCTTCCAGCATTTGTCCCTGCGATTTCCCCTGCTGGTTGGTCAATATATTTATTTCTTCTGCCAGTGTTGGATACTTCACTTCTATTTTAAAAAGAAAACGATCCAGCTGTGCTTCAGGCAGGCGGTAAGTACCTTCCTGCTCAATAGGATTTTGAGTTGCTAAAACAATGAATGGCATACGCATTAAATGGGTGTAGCCATCAACAGTTACCTGGCGTTCTTCCATTACCTCAAACAATGCGGCCTGTGTTTTTGCCGGTGCCCTGTTAATTTCATCAATTAAAATTATGTTGCTGAAGATGGGACCAGACTTAAAACGAAAATCTCCTTCCCGTGGATTGAATACTGAAGTACCCACCACATCGCTTGGCATAAGATCCGGTGTAAACTGCAACCTCGAAAAATCAACATCAATGATTTTTGCTATCAGCTTTGCAGTTAATGTTTTTGCAACACCGGGCACACCTTCAATTAAAATATGTCCGTCGCAAAGCAAACCTATCAGCAGCAGGTCAACCATTTTATGCTGGCCAACAATTACACGGCCAATTTCGCTGCGGATAGCATATGCGGCTTTATTCAGTCCGCTTAAATCAACACGTTGTTCAAAAAGATTTTCTTCCATCAGTTATTGTGTTTACTTTTTATAGAAATGCTGTATTTGTTCATTTAAAGATAGTAATTGGTAATCATCCACCACCGCATTATTGTGTACATGGCTGATAGCCCTGTAAAGTGATTCCACCCTGTTTTTTTCCACGCCGCTCTTCCTGCTTAGTGTGGTAATAAACTCATCGTTGATTACATTAGTGTTTAAAAAATAATTATTACGCACATGTTCATTAAAATAAGTGGTCATTTTTTCTGCAATATTCTTATTGTCTTTTTTCTGCAGGTACAGGCGACCAATGGTTTCGGTAAAAGTAACAGAAGTGTTTTCATTTGGTTTTATTTTTTCAACAATACGCTGCCTGCGTTTGCCGCCAAATAAAATGTATAATGCCAGCAGCAAAATACTTAGCCAAAAAGCGGCTGCCAATGGCGGGTATTTCATTATTGCACCAAAAGTAGAGAACCCTCCATCATCGCTGTTACTGTTGCGGCTCCGCCTCGATGAGAGTTTACGGTAATAATCATCCCAATACAAATGATCGGGATAGCTGCTGGTATATCCAAAGGCATTTTGCAGATACTTGTAATTATCCTGCTGCAGCAGAAAGTAATTGCTGAACGCTTTTGGATCGCAATGCAAGATCAATTTGCCTTTACCATGATAAAATAAAATAAAATTGGGTTGTTGCTTTTCGTTTACTCCCAATACTTTAGTAAAAACAGAATCTTTAATGGAAAAAGAATTTTTAAAGGGCAGGTAATAATACGAAAACGAAGGCTCTTGTAAAAGCGTTTTGGTAATCCTCATCGAGTCATAAAAATCATAATAAGGTATTGGGTAATAATTTTCACTACAGCCAATTTCTTTAAGCAGGTCATCATCTATATAACCGGCTGCAATAAAAAGACTGTTGCCGGCATATACATAATCCAGCATTGCTTTTTTCTCATCTTCGTTTAAATATAAGCCTGGTGTTATACAAACATATAGTGAAGCGGTGTCGGAAATCTCATTCCAGGTTTTATCAAATGCCTTCCTTTCATCCTTAATATTATTACGGCTGAACATATTCTCCAACTGGTGATAGGCAATATATGTTCCAAAAGGTGCCCGGTCTATTTTAGAAAATGTTTCATTCAATGCAGGCATACGCTTTTGCCCGGTTCTGCTGCAGCCTGTAAAAAAGACTGCAACAAAAAAAAGAAAAATATATGTAAGCCTGGTGTTCAAATTGGAGTTATAGTTTATTATTAAAGGTCATTAGTGTCCCGTTAAATTAATTCAATTTTTAATTGTTCGCATTTTTGTTCTTTGACATTCTTATAGACAGGGCTTTGTAGCAATTCATTTAGGTGT
>JAYVJU010000099.1:0-3673 GCA_043769035.1 Ferruginibacter sp. | reverse complement strand
GCAGTAGGGAAAATATTTACATAATTAGTATCCGGGTTGTTGATGCTGGTATTTTTTAAATCAACCGAGGTTCCCTTTATCGCCGCATTTTCTATCCTGATGCCCAACTGGTACTCAAATTTTTTTATTTGCCTGCTAAAATCGGCATAGGCAGCATATACATTTTCTTTATAAGTAAAATAATTACTTCTGCCTGTATCGGCTTTCATTACGTTGCCTGCTAAAGTGGTGGCCAATAAATTATTGCCGGTTGCTACGTTACTTATTTTAAAACCACTTTCAATCTTTGCACTTATTGTTTTAATCTGCTTTGTATAATCTGCTTTTATGGCATAAATATTTATTTGAGTAGCCACATCCAGATCGTTAGCCGTATAATTGTATTTTGTATTTGACTGATCTAAATAATCTGTACCAAGATTAGTAATATTGGTGTTTTTAAAATAAGTATAATCAACATCTACATTTAACTCATTGCCCAAAGTGTCTTCGTACTTATAATTTAAGTTGGTACTGTAGCGGCGGTTTTTATACAGGTTATCGTTGGTGGTAATTAAAGCAGAGTCAATTGTACCATTGCTGCTAATATTGGTTATACCCGGCGTATTAAAAGGATTGCGGTTGCCGCTGCTGGTAAATAAAAAGCCAAACGTGTTTTTTTTGTTTTGATAAAAATCGATACCCCACCTTGTGTTACTGCTTACATTTCTATCAATATCGGTGGTAACGTTGTTGAAATTTTTAATACTATTACCCACCTGTACATTCCTGTTAATAACCCCATCGGTATGCTGCAAATTATTATTTGCACTCAGGTTGGCAAAAGCATTTATTTTTCCCTGGCGGTGATTAATATTAAATGCCCCGTTGCTGCGGTAATGCACCTGTTGTTGATAGCCCGCAGTAATATTTCCATTGGTGCCTTTAATTTTATTTTTTTTCAGCCTGATGTTGATGATACCGGCATTACCCTGTGCATCGAAACGGGATGAAGGATTTGTGATGAGCTCAATTTTATCAATAGTACTGCCGGGCATACCACGTAAAAAATCAGCCAGTTCTCTAGGGCTCATTTGTGTGGGGCGGCCATCTATCAGCACATTTACCCCGGCCTTGCCACTCATATTAATTACATCTTCGCCGGTTATATTTATGCCCGGTGCTTTTTGTAAAATTTCAAAAGCAGAGCTGCCAATGGCTATTATATCAGCCTGCACATTTATTACTGTTTTATCTGTTTGCATTTCTACAAATGGTTTTTTACTTTTAATTACCACTTCATTCAGTTTTTTTATTTGGTTGAAAGTGGAACTGTCTTTTTGGCGAAGACTGTCTGTTTGCTGTGCAAAAGCAGGCTGGTAAAAAAGGGAGATCAAAACTGGTAGTAACTGTTTCATAAATTATTGTTGATTAACAATACAAAGATGATTCAGCTATAAGGCGCAGTCGCTGCAAATGATAATTTGAGGCGGAGTAAAATGGTATCAAAAAATAAAAAACCGTCTCAATAATGATTTGAGACGGTTGATGTTGAATAAAAAGATATTATTTCTTACGTTGTCCCCGCCATGGCAGTACAAATTTCCTGTTTTCGTTCAGCGTAATGCCATATACTTTATCGCCTTCAATATAGCCAGAGTGAAAATAAGTACTGCTTTGATCGCTTGTGGTAAAGGCAAAGTAAATCTTATCCCAGTCCACATTTAAAAATCCGCCGCCGAAAGGGTATCCATAAAATTCCCCATCAAAAATTTTACCTTCAATTTTTGTGAATTTAAATTCTTTAAGATAAGGTTCGCTTTCGGGTGTTGGCCGCAGATCAATGATCCAGGTGCCGATTGCGCTGTCGGCAACGGGTTTTGGTGCTGTTGTTTTTTGTGCCGGGGCTGAAAAAGCCATTACAAAAAAAACAGAAGTAAGAAGTTGTTTCATATTTTTTTATTGTAAAACTATATTTAGTAAATACGGCAATCGCTTCAAATTGTAATTTGACACTGTTAAACAAAGTATCAAATCATAAATTATTCTTTTGCAGCCATTCTTTAGGGCTTAACCCGGTTGTTTTTTTAAAGGCCCGGTTAAAAGTGGCTTTGCTGTTAAAGCCGCAATCGTAAGCAATACCTAAAAGTGTTTGTGATTTTTGTTCGCCGGATTGGAGTTTTTCTTTTACTGCATTTATCCGGTATTCGTTTATAAAATCGTTAAAGCTGGCATTAAAGCCCTGGTTGATAACACGGCTTAAAACAGATGTATTGGTAGCCATTTTTTTTGCAAGGGACGAAAGTGTAAGCTCCGGTTCCTCATACAACTTTTCATCTTCCACTAAAGATTTTACTTTTTGTTTCCATGTGGCCAGTATGATATCTTCCTTTTTTTCGTCCACCACTTCAAAGGCAGCATCTTCTGTTACTGCCGCACCAGCTAACAATTTAGGTGAGTGATAGTATTGCAATAATAATTGCGGTTGAAAACGTAACCGGTGCAGTGGAATATTTACTGCACTGTACCCGTTTATGGCAATATAATATACCACCACGGCAAAGGCCAGAAAATAATACCATGAAGTGATGTATTGATTAATATTTTGTAAGGCTGGAAGCAGGGATGCAATTTCCAGCAGCAAGGGTAATATGGTAAGCACCGCAAATGCAATTAAAAAATTACGCAGCCAGCGCAGGCTGGCCATCTCTATAAAACTGGTTTCTAAATAAACATACTGTTTGTACTTTCGATAATAACGTATGCTTGCTACAAGGTAAATGATGATACTTATTTTTTGCGACCATTGATACCAGGTATCAAAATCAGGGTCTGCTTCACCATTCATTAAATAATACTCTTTAACCACAGCTTTATCCACTACTACAACAACAATGCACCAGATAATATATAATACACCCGGCACAAAATGCAGCACATCTTTTTTTGTAAATGCATAATTAAAATTGGTTATGGCTTTTACATACAGAAATAAAACGGGACCTATAAACAAACCAAGAATAAACGGCGTGTAAAACAAAATGTCCCGGTAAGGCTGGTTATCGTACCATCCTGCAAAGCCCACCATCCAGGGGATGACATATAATGCAGCAAGCAATAAAAAAGAACCCATAAACTTATCTGCTGTACTCTCCTGCTTTATTCCACGGCGCCACAGCATTATTGCATATACTGTTATATGCACAAAAAAAACCAGCAGTAAAGAACTGTAAATATTAAACTGAAAAAGCATGGGTTGTATTATTTAACTGCAGCAGTAGTTTGAAAATAAGAATTTATTGTAAAACAGCTTCAAATAACAATCTCACTCAGTTTTTGTTTAAGTAATTTTTTTTCGGCTGCTGAATGAGTTAACAAAATGGCTTCTGTAAAATATACTTTGGCTGCATCGTAGTTTTTAAGTTGCCCATGCAGTTCGCCAAGTGTGGCGGGCAGCAGGTAATATTTTTTTAAGGAGGAAAGGCTGGTGATGGCCTCAATTGCCTTAATGGCTTCGGCTGGGCCATGCAGTTCGCTGATTACAATTGCCCTGTTTAATTCAACCACCGGCGATGGATAAAATTTACACATCAGATCATTAGTGTCCCGTTAAATTAATTCAATTTTTAATTGTTCGCATTTTTGTTCTTTGACATTCTTATAGACAGGGCTTTGTAGCAATTCATTTAGGTGT
>JAYVJU010000098.1:0-10416 GCA_043769035.1 Ferruginibacter sp. | reverse complement strand
ATACCTAATAATTTTATTAAGGATGTAAAGTATGCCTTACAGCGGCAGCCTTATATCATTAACTCGTTGCTGTACCGTAATAACCAGGGGCAGGATGATTATGAAGAGGACACTTTTTTGGATATGTACATTTACCAGACTGGTAAAAAATTGGGCAAACGCAGCAGCGGTGTTGAAAGTTATTACGAGATGCAGATGTTGAGTATGGGTGCAGAAATTGACCGCAGCAATGAAAAAGTAAAAAAGAAAAAAAACTACGATCTTGATTACAGTGAGAACCCACAGCAAAAAGCAGATGAGGCCTATAGAAAAGGCGACCTTGATCTGCTGGACTCTTTAGAGAAAATGATGCTGGAATCGGAAGCCTTTACTGAAAAATTTTTATACAAGCGCAATGAGAAGCAGGCCAATGCTATGGATACCATTATGAAAAAAGGCAATTCGCTTTTTGTTGGTGTAGGTGCAGCGCATTTAGCCGGCGAAAGGGGTGTGATAGAAATACTGCGGAAGAAAGGATACAAATTAAGGCCGATAAAAATGATTGACAGGGATGCTGTGCAAAGAGAAAAAATTGATCACCTGCATGTACCGGTAAATTTTATTGATAATATTTCGGATGATGGTTTTTATAAAGTAAGGCTGCCGGGCACCTTATATAAACGCAGCGATCTGGTTGGTGGTATGGGATGGCAATATGCAGATATGGCCAATGGGGCTTATTATACCGTAACAAGAATTGAAAATCCCGGTGGGTTTACAGGAATTTCTGAAGCAGAAGCTTTTAGAAAAGTGGATAGTATGTTGTACGATAATATACCCGGTAAAATTTTAAGCCGTGCTGTTACAGTTAAAAACGGGTATAAATGCATCGACCTTACTAATAAAACAAGGCGTGGCGATGTGCAGCGCTATAATATTGTAGTTACACCTTTTGAAGTAATAATTTTTAAAATGAGTGCTACCGAAAATTATGTTTTGGGCAAAGAAGCAACGGAGTTTTTTAAGTCAATTACTTTAGCACCTTATCATATTAACTCAAACTGGGTAAATTATCAGCCACCCACTGGCGGCTTTACGGTACAGTTACCTTATAAGCCATACGTACGGAATGAGTTTAACGGCGATTGGGTGTATGCTGCAAATGATAACAGTGTAAATTATCTTGTTTTAAAAAGAACAATTTTTGATGATGATAAATTATTGAGAGATACTTTAAACCTTGGCCTTGCCGAAGAAAGCTTTACAGGAAAGGAAAAAGGACTTAAAACATTAGAAAGAAAATTTGGCGAAAAAAATAAAGCGGCTACACTTGATGCACTGTACCAGATAGCAGATACTGCTTACTTAAAAGTTCATTATGTAATTAGCGGGCCAAACCATTACTTAATAGCAGCAAGAGGAAAAAATAAAAATGAGGTGGTAAATAGCAAGGCTATCCCTTCTTTTAATTTGATTCCGTTTGTTTACAACACATCTCAGAATTTTACCGATACACTCCTGAATTTTGAGACACAAACACCAATCGTTCCGGTAATGAACGATTCCTTAAAAGCATTGATGCATCAATATAATAAAAGAAGCAGCTACGGTTATTACAGAGGTAATAATGATGAGGAATATGAAAAGTATGGCAAAACAAAATTTATGGTTTTTGCTAACGATACAACCGGCGAAACGATTACTGTAAGCAGTGGTACTTATGGTAAATATTATTTTGAAAATGATTCTTTAAAAAAGTATCGTATTACTGCAGACTCATTATCAAGAGCTATAAAAAATGAAGCTGTTTTAACTGTTAAACTGGATTCACTTTTTAGAAAAGCAAGAGGCGAAAACAGTTATTACAATGATATTGACAGCATATATATCATTAAAGAAAAAAAATTCAGTTACCGTAATGGCATAAGTAAATATTATGTACGCTATACTGATACCGGCTGTTCAAGAATAGTTACCCGCTATTTTATGTCGAAAAACGAGCGGCATTATACAGTTAGTACAATTACCGGGGCTGCCGGTGAACCAAGTAGTTTTATAACTGATTTTTTCTCTTCATTCAAACCCTTTAAAGAAATAGGCAACAATGATATTTTTGCCCTTAAGACGGATACTTTTTTTAAAGACTATTACAGTAAAGATACCACCCTGCGTAAACTGGCCAGGTCGGCTATAGATGATGTTAATTTCGGGAAAAGGGATTTGGAAAAAATGCTTGCTGCAATAAACAGCCTTTCTTTAAAAGACAAGGATTATTTTGAAACCAAGGCATCATGGATAGAAGCCATTGGCGATATAAAAGATTCAACAGCAAATACACAGGTGATGGCAGCTTTAAAAAATATTTATGAAAGCAGTGCAGATACTTCGCTGTTTCAGGCAAAGGTATTACGTGCATTGGTAAACAGGCAAACCAAGGAAGGCTACGAGTTGTTTAAGCAATATGTATTACAAGATCCGCCGGTTAGTGACAACAGCTATTCTTATGAAAATAATTTTTGGGAAAACGAAGATTCACTAAACCTGCTTAAAACCCTCTTCCCCGATATTTTACAGCTTACCAATCTAAATGATTACAAAGAGAAAGTAACAAGCCTGCTGGTAAAACTAGTTGACAGTAACAGGCTTGGGGCAAATGATTACGAAACCTATTTCAGCAAAATTTTATTTGATGCCAGGATAGCACTTAAAAAGCAATTGCTGAAAGACGAAAAGAAAGTACAGGACGAACTTTCGAAAGAGGAAGATGAAAAACCGGACTACAATAACTATAGTAACAATAATGGAAATGACGACCTGGTGGATTACACTGTATTGCTGTTGCCGTTTTATGAAAAGAATGCAGCAGTACCGAAGTATATGGATAAACTATGGCGTGTTAAAGATGACCAGCTAAAGTTTGACCTGATGCTTAAAATGCTGGCTAAAAATAAGCCGGTACCCGATACACTCATAAATTATTTTGCAGGTATTGAGGAAAGGCGTGGTGCTCTATACTATCGGTTGAATAAATTAAAAAAAGACAGCCTGTTTCCTGCAAAATATAAGAAGCAGGAAGAAATGGCCAAAGCATTTTTATATACAGAAATTGATGAGGAAGATAAAATTGAAGATAAAGGCACACAGCTTTTTGGAAGCAAAAAATTTTTAAGGAAATACCTTTCAGCATTTAATTATCCATACAGGTACCGCGGCAATTCTGATAACAATAACCGCAACAAAATGGATAGTATCCTATTCATTAAAAAGCAACTGGTAGAAACTGATAAGGGCAGGGGATATGTTTATTTTTATAAATACAGGGAGAAAAAAGACGATAAATGGAGAATTGCCATCAGTGGACTGCAGCCGGCAGACAGCATTGGCTTTTCTTATAAAAACATCTACACAAAATTTACAGACGAAAAAATAAAAGAAGACGAGCCGCTTGATGAGCAACTTGCCTTTCAGCTTAAGAAAATAATTTTTGCAAACAGGGAAGGAAGTGAAAACTTTTTTTCTGAAAGAGAAAATAATTATTCAAACTATTACAGGGATATCAATGAATAAGGCTGATATTTTTTCCGGGAATACTGTTGATTAAAAGCTGTGTATATTCATTTTGCGGATGATGATAAATTTGTTCAGCAGTTCCCTGCTCCACAATTTTTCCTTTATGTATTACTAATATCCTGTCGCTTACATATCTAACCACGGAGAGATCATGCGAAATAAAAATTGAAGTAAACCCAAATTCTTTTTTAAGATCATTCAGCAGGTTGAGTACCTGTGCCTGCACACTAACATCCAGTGCAGAAACACTCTCATCAAAAATTAAAAAAGAAGGGTTTAATGCCAGGGCTCTGGCTATACAGATTCTTTGCCGCTGCCCGCCGCTGAACTGGTGTGGATACCGGTTAAAATGTTCTGGCTTTAAACTTACCTTTTCAAGTAATGCTATAACTCTTTCTTTTCGTTGATTTTTATTTTCCAATACACGATGTACCTGTAAAGGTTCAAGAATACTATTGCCAATTGTAATCCGCGGATTTAAGGAACCGTATGGATCCTGGAAAACAATTTGCAGGTCTTTACGCATATTACGTAAAGCAGCAGATTTAATTTGCGTAATATCTTTTTCGCCCAAATAAATTTTACCCGATGTTGCCGGTATCAATTGCAATATGGCTCTTCCTAATGTGGTTTTGCCACAGCCACTTTCGCCAACAAGTCCTAAGGTTTCTCCCTGCTGCACTTCTAAACTTACATCATCTACCGCTTTAAAAAATTCTGTTGTCTTAACAAATAATTTTTTCTTAACAGGAAAATAAACTTTTAAATTTTCAACCCGGAGAACAGTTGATGGTTGATAGTTGATAGTTGATAGTTCTAACTCATCTGTCATCTGTTCTCTGTCATCTGCCATCTGTTTTTCTCCAATAAAATCACTTACTACAGGCAATCTTTCACCCTTTAACTTACCTGCTGGCCGGCAGGCCAATAATGCTTTTGTATAAACATGCTGCGGCGATTGTAATACTTCTTTTGCATCACCCTGTTCAACAATTTCTCCTTTGTACATCACCACAATTTTATCTGCAATATCTGCAACCACCCCTAAATCGTGTGTTATTAAAATAACACCCATGTGATTTTGCTCTTGTAATTCCTTTATTAATTCCAGTATTGTTTTTTGTACTGTTACGTCCAATGCTGTAGTAGGTTCATCAGCAATTAATAAAGAGGGATTACAGCTCATGGCCATGGCAATCATTACCCGTTGTTTTTGCCCGCCGCTTAATTGATGGGGGTAACGGTTTATAATGGCCGCCGGATCTGGAAGCTTTACTTTTTCAAACAGTGCAATAGTTTTTTCCCTTGCAGTTCTTGTATTTATCTTTTGGTGTAACTTTATGGCTTCCATTACCTGTTGCCCGCAGGTAAAAACAGGGTTCAGCGAAGTCATAGGTTCCTGGAAGATCATGGCAATATTTTTACCCCGTATTTTATTTATTGCTGCATCTGTTAAATCAACCAGGTTTACAGGTTGTTTTTCTTTTTGATAGAAATATACTTTTCCTGTAACAGTACTTTGTTTAGGCAATAATTGTAATAAGGATAACGCAGTTACTGATTTGCCCGATCCGCTTTCGCCAACAATGGCAACCAGCTCTCCTTTTTTAATTTCGATAGAACTGTTTTTAACAGCAATATTTTTTTCACCCTCATTGCTGAATGCAACAGAAAGGTTTCTTATGGAGAGGAGGAATGACAAATTATGGTGATGTAATTCTTATAATTGTACAATCAGATTAATAGTAAATTAAAATTTCAAATGCCTTACAGTTGCACCGTTATTGATCAGTTGTTTTAATGAATCGATACCAATTTTTAAATGACGTTCTACAAAACCAGAAGTAACTTTTTTATCACTGGCCTCTGTTTTAACACCTTCAGGCACCATGGGTTGGTCGCTAACTAAAAGCAATGCACCTGTGGGAATGCGGTTATGGAAACCTACAGAAAAAATAGTGGCGGTTTCCATATCGATGGCATAAGCCCTTACCTTTTCAAGGTATGCTTTAAATTCTTCATCATGTTCCCACACACGGCGGTTAGTGGTATAAACGGTGCCTGTCCAGTAATCAGTCTCGTAATCACGTATGGTGGTTGAAATAGCTTTTTGTAAACTAAAAGAAGGTAAAGCCGGAACAATGGGTGGAAAATAATCGTTACTCGTTCCTTCGCCTCTCATTGCGGCAATTGGCAAAATCAAATCGCCAATGCTGTGGCGTTTTTTTAAACCGCCGCACTTGCCTAAAAATAATACAGCTTTTGGATTTATAGCTGTTAACAGATCCATTATTGTGGCAGCACCGGGGCTTCCCATCCCAAAATTTATTATGGTAATATCTCCAGCAGTAGCACATTGCATAGGCCTGTCACGGCCAATCACTTCCACTTTATTCCAGTCTGCAAACATATCAACATAGTTGCCAAAATTGGTTAATAAAATATACTCACCAAAATTTTCCAAAGCTTCGCCGGTATATCTCGGCAGCCAGTTATTTACTATTTCTTCTCTTGTTTTCATTTATGATTTTTTTTCTTACAATCAATATTTGTTTGTTCAGCATTGTTATAAACTTCAACCACATAACTTTGTGGATTAATGTTTTTAAATTGCCAGTTTTTTAAAATTACAAAATTCCTTTCAGCTTCAATGATTAAAATTAAATACCCTCCATATCAACCCAAAATAAAAAAGGAAGATACCAGGGAGTTTATTTTCGATGAAGTACGTAAACGTTGGGTGGTGCTTACTCCAGAAGAATGGGTGCGGCAGAATTTTTTGCAATATATCATCGTTGTAAAAAAATACCCGGTCAGTTTAATTGCTGTAGAAAAGGAAGTTAAACTCGGCGATTTAAAAAAACGTTTTGATATTGTAATGTATGACAAAAATACCCGGCCATGGATGATTATTGAATGTAAAGAAATGAATGTGGAATTGAGTAAACAGGTTTTAGACCAGGTGCTGCGGTATAATATAGCCATGCAGGTGCCATACCTGGTTATTACCAATGGCAGCTACTGCATGGCTTTTCAATGCAGCGATAATAAATTAACAGAACTGGACGAATTGCCCAACATTGGTTAATTCACCGAAGGGCAACCCAATTTTTTATCTTTTTTTCCAAACGAATATATGATGCCAATGCTATGACTTAAGTAGTGATCATTTTTGTTTGGGTTGGCCGATTTACTAAAGCCATCCATGTAATCGGTAAAACTTAAACGGTAACTGGTTTCGGCAGTTAATGAGAAACGGTCACTCAATGCATAACGTACACCTGCACCAACTGGTACAACAGGAATAATGCGGGGTAATGTTTTTGCTGCATCAACGGCAAGGCCGGCCTGTACATCAGAGCTTTCTCCAAAAACAGCAGGGTCCATATTACTCCAGTCTCTTTTTATTTTTAAAAATGAAATGCCTGCACCAGCAAAAAGGTATGGCGAAAAACGGGGGGATCTTGCCTGTAAAATATTCCACACCCCCTGTAACGAAAGTTCAGTTACGGGTGTGGTAAAATTAAAATTTCTTTGCTGGCGCCATTCAGGGTTATTATATTTTGCATCGTTGCCATATAACTTACCCCGGTTTATATTTAACCTGACTGAAAATGCCGGGCTTAAAATTCTGTACACATGTAAAGCAAACTGCGGCTTTAATGTTTTATACGATCCCAACCGCTGTGGGGTAAGATCTCCCTGGTAAACAAACACCCCACCGCTTAAACCCACTTCGTATTTTGAGAGATCGATCTGTGCATGAAGAAAAGGAGTAGCGATTAAAATTATTATTGCTGTTAACGCAGATTTTTTTAATACAGACATCATTGGATTTACATTTATAGGTGACAAAATTGCTTTAATGTAAAAGTCTGTATTTCGATAAACGAGTTTTTAGTGTTGTTAATAGACTAACAATATTTCATACTATTTAGTGTGCTGTTATTGTTTAAGTACTGTTAAACAGTATATGTTTTTTTAAAGGCAAAAATTATTCCGTTAACTGCAGATGATGACTTTATCTTTAAAAGAAATGTTAAGAGTTGCACAAAAGCTGAAACGGGTAAAAACATCAGCAAAAAAAAACAGAACGGAAAAAGTAAGCAGGCTTATAAAATAGAGTTGCAGGCAATGAGGGCTGCAAATGGCAATAAAATACAAATTACCTTTGATTGGGTTTATTATAAATTTTTATTTACGTGCAGGTTTATGGTAAGCAACGGAGTTTTATAAACTATTCTCCAATAGCCTCACTTTTTTTGTAAGGCCATTTGTGCTGCAGTTTTGCATAAATAAAGTAAACAATCATACCACTTCCAAATACAATTACAAAAGAGGCTATGATTGCTAAGCCGGTTGCATAAAAAATAAACAGCCACATGGCAATAGCTAAAATAACTGGCAATGGATACAGCGGCATTTTGTAAGATAAATGTGTAGTCCCGTTTCGTCGTCGTAATAAAATTACCCCAACAGCCTGGCCTACAAACTGTATCATAATACGCATGGCCAGTATGCCATCAATTACATGTTTCATTTTAAACAATAAACTAAACACAAAAGCAAAGCCTGCCAATACCAGCAGTGACACATACGGAAAGTTTTTTGTGGGATGCAGTTTACCAAAGAATTTAAAAAATGCGCCATCAACTGCGGCAGCATAGGGCACTCTTGAATAACCGAGCATTACAGCAAATAAAGAAGCCAGGGCAACCCATAAGATCATAACTGTAGCAATATTTGCGGCACTGCCGCCATACAGGCGTTCAATAAAAGTACTTACTACAAAATTATTTTGTCCACTATCCTGCCATGCTTTTATTTCCTGCCAGGGAATTACGCTGCTTACACTTACATTCATTGCTAAATACAATACTGCTATTCCAATTACAGAAATAAACATACTTCGTGGAATATTTTTATCCGGGTTTTTTATTTCCCCACCCAAATGGCAAACATTGTAATACCCCAGGTAACTGTACATCGATTTTATACAGGCCTGCCCAAATACAAACGATGCAAGCTGCCCCCAGCTAAAATCTGTATTAATATCTTTTAATGGTTGTAAAAAATTGCCATGTGCAATGCCGCCAATTATTATCCAGCCTAAAGTAAGTAATACGCCACTCCATAAAAGCACACCTATTTTTCCAATGCTGTCAATTTTACGGTACAATAAAAAAGTAACGAATAAAATAACAATGCCCGAAACCGCTTTTTGCTGCCAAACATCCAGTTCAATTAGATAACCCAGGTATTGAGAAAAGCCGATTGCAGCAGAGGCAGCCACCAATGGTGCCTGAATGACCGTTTGCCATACGTATAAAAAACTCATCATCCTGCCCGGGCCGTTTTTTCCGTATGCTTCTTTTAAAAAATTGTAACTGCCGCCGGCTAACGGGTACGCAGCGCCCAGTTCACTCCATATCATAGCATCTATCAGCGACAGGATGGCTCCGGCAATCCAGGCGTATAAAAACATGCCGCCCATAAAACCAATAACGATAGAGAGTGTTACAAACGGGCCAATGCCCACCATATCTATCATGTTTAAAACAGTAGATTGAAAGAGCCCCAGGCGGCGTTCGAGTTTTGGTGATTGCATTGAGGGAATTGAGAACGGAAATTACAATATACCTGCGTATAAAAAAAAGCACAAAAAAAACCGGGGCTCTTTGCAGAGGCCCGGCACTAATCAAAAAACCATTAACCATTAAACCTTATCCTATGAAAAACCAATTTAAAGTCGGTTTACATGCGGTAAAGGTTGCAAGGAATAATTTTTTATAAAAGGGAGCTTTGTAGAATGTTTGTAGAACTATAAAAGATTGTGATTAATAAATTACCATTTTGCGGTAAAGTCTTTCATATAGTCAGGAAAGTTTTTGCTTTTGTAAGTGCCATCACCAAAAAATTTTAGCGGCGCTTCAAGTTCCGAAGGTTTTAAAAAACCAGCTAACGGCGCAGGCTGGGCATCTATACTTGATAATAAAACGGTAGAAGGATAGCCCATTCTACCAAACAAAAGATAAACTGCAAGGTCATTGGCCCTGTAAGCCGGGTTATAACCATATTTTTTTCCACCCAATTCTACAGAGTCTTTTATTTCGGCATTGAATTTAACAGGATAATAATTTTCGTTAATGTAATCTGCTACTGCAGTGTTGCCATAGGTTTCTTTATCCATAACCTTACACCAGCCACACCAGTTTGTATATACATCAATAATTATGGGCTTAGGTTGTTTATTGTAAGCTGCATTCAACTCACTCAGGCTGAGCCATTTTACTTTTTCTTTTTCAGGGGTTTTAAATGCATATAAAACCACCAAAACTGTTGTTATAAGAAAAAAATATTTAACCTTTTTCATGAAATAATTGTTTTGTAGCTTAGATAGATTCTAAACGAAATTACATGAATAAAATTGTAGTGGCAATTACGGGTGCAAGCGGTTCAATTTACCCCAAAATATTACTGGATAAACTGATAAGCGTTAAAGAGCAATGGACAGACCTGGCTGTGGTAATGACGGCAAATGCCAAAGAAGTGTGGAAAACAGAATTGGATAACGAAGACTATAATAACCTGCCCGTTAAAATATACACACAACAGGATTTTAATGCACCATTCGCCTCTGGCTCGGGGCAATTTAATACTATGATAATTATTCCCTGCAGCATGGGCACATTGGGGCGTATTGCCTCAGGTATTTCAAACGATTTAATTACCAGGGCTGCCGATGTGGTTTTAAAAGAGCGGCGTAAACTGATTTGTGTGGCAAGGGATATGCCTTATAATCTTATTCATATCCGCAATATGGAAACGATAACATTAGCAGGCGGCATCATTTGCCCGGCTACACCA
>JAYVJU010000097.1:0-5786 GCA_043769035.1 Ferruginibacter sp. | reverse complement strand
ATTGATAAGCCTTGCACCATATTTTAACTGCGAGTGCGAAGCCATTACAAAACGTACCGCTTTGGCGCCATAAAAAATGCGGCAGCCATAACCAACAATACCGTTTACCATTTCGCAACCTTCACCAATTTGCGAAGTGCGGTTTTCATCACTGTTAACAGTAAGATTTTTTAATTTGTTGGCGCCTTTAAAATAAGCATCGGTACCTACTAAAACATCTTTAATTATTTTACAGTTTTTTATTACAGAGCGGTCGCCTACTTCGCCGTAATGACCATGCTGTTTATCATAACTGTTTTCTGTAAACTCTTTAAACTTATTCAGCAATGCATCGTCATCCCTGTACTTACTCCACATATAAGCATCGCCGGGCAGCATATTGTTAAAAGGTAACACACTTCTGCCACCATTTTCATTGCAAAGCTCCATCCAAACCCTTACCTGTTCACTTTCTCCTTCTTTTAAAATACCATTACCAAATTTTGCTTTATCGGTGGTAGCCAGTTCGTTTACATTGGCAATCATTACTTCGTTACCAATAATATAATGACTGAGATAATTTACATTGTCAATACAAACATTATTACCAAAGTCGCAGCTGATGATGGTACTGTTATATAAACCTACTGCCATTCTTAAATTATGAAACTCCAGGTAAAGCGGTTCCAGCTTTCCTATTCTTACCAGGCCAAAAAACTTACAGTTCTTTACCAGCTCTGCACTAAATAATTGAGATACCAGGATATTATTCCAGTCATCGGATGTATTGCGGTTACGAACCAGCACTTCAATTTCCAGTGCTGATAGTTTCCTGTACTGGATGCCATTATTGTTTTGCTTATTGCGTAAATGATATTCGTCTTTACCTTTTGGGATAAACTGAGGCGCTACAAAATTATAGCCGAGATTATCAACCGGGTGTTTTTTGATGATGTTCATGCCCCTGTCCCCTGAAGGGGAACTTAGATTTAAAGTTTATAATAATTTCACACAAAAGTTAAAGTCCAAACGTCTGTAATATCTCCCCCACAATCAGTTCCCCTTTAGGGGCGGAGGGGCAACTTCTTATTCTACTGTCACACTCTTCGCTAAATTCCTCGGCTTATCCACATCCACACCTTTTGCCACGCCAACATAGTAGGAGAGCAGCTGCAGCGGAATAACGCTCAACAATGGTGCAATTAATTCATCGGCCGGTGGAATTGAAAACGTATCATCACTAAGCGTAGGGCTTGTGGAATCACCCTCCGTAATAATGGAAATTACTTTTCCTTTTCTTGCTTTAATCTCCTGCATATTGCTTATTATTTTTTCATGATAGCTGTCTTTGGTAGCTACAAATAATACAGGCAGATTTTCATCTACCAATGCGATAGGGCCATGTTTCATTTCTGCTGCAGGATAGCCTTCGGCATGTATATAAGAGATCTCTTTTAATTTTAAAGCGCCTTCCAGTGCAATGGGGAAATTATAGCCTCTGCCTAAAAATAAAAAGTCGCCGGCATTTTTATATTTTTCTGCAATAACTTTTAATTCGTCAGCATTTTTTAAAATCGCTTCTACTTTTTCCGGCACATCATTCAGCTCATTTAATAACTCCAGATAGCGTTCCTGTGTAATGCTCTTTTTTTCGTGGGCAATTTTCAATGCCATCATCATCAGTACTGCTAACTGCCCGGTAAAGGCTTTAGTTGATGCTACACCAATTTCTGGGCCGGCATGTGTATAAGCACCGGCATGAGAAATTCTTGCTATAGAAGAACCTACAACATTCACTACTCCAAAAATAAACGCACCGTTTTCTTTAGCTCTTTCCAATGCTACTAAAGTATCTGCTGTTTCGCCACTCTGAGAAATAGCGATGATCACATCTCCTTTATTAACAATGGGGTTTCGGTAACGGAATTCACTTGCATATTCCACTTCAACTGGTATGCGGCATAATTCTTCAATTACATATTCTGCCACAAGGCCGGCATGCCAGCTGGTACCGCAGGCCAGTATCATTATCCGGTTGGCATTTTTTATTTGTTCTATATTGTTTTGAATGCCACTCATGGTTATAGTTCCTGCGGCGGCATCCAGTCGTCCTCTTAAACAATCCTGTATGGTAGAAGGCTGTTCAAAAATTTCCTTCAGCATAAAATGGTCGTAGCCGCCTTTTTCAATTGCAGCAAGTTCCATATCCAGTTTGGTAATGAAGGGAGTAATTTTTTCGTTACCTAAATTTTTAAGAATTAGTTCGTCGGGGCGTACAATAGCCAGTTCATAATCGTTTACATACACCACTTCCTTGGTGTATTCCAGCATTGGTGTGGCATCACTGCCTAAAAAATGTTCGCCTTTACCTACACCAATTACTAACGGACTACCTTTTCTTGCGGCAATAATTGTTTCGGGGTCATCTTCATCAATTAACAAAATACAATAGGCTCCGGTAACTCTTTTTAATGCAATACGTAAAGCTTCTTCAAGGCCGCATTCATTATTCTTCTTGATGTCTTCAATAAAGTTCAACAGTACTTCGGTATCTGTATCGCTGGTAAAAGCATAGCCTTTATTCAGGAGTTCTTTTTTAATCTGTGCATAGTTTTCAATGATACCGTTGTGTATCATTGCCAGTTTACCACTTTTAGAAGTATGGGGATGGGCATTACGGTCGCTGGGTTCGCCATGTGTGGCCCAACGGGTATGGCCAATACCAATATGTGAGTGCAGGTTTTTACCGATAATACTATCTTCCAGATCAGCCACACGGCCTTTCTTTTTATACACTTTTAAACCACCGTTCATCAAGGCAACACCGGTACTGTCGTAGCCACGGTATTCTAAGCGTTTTAACCCGGTAATTACAATTGGGTAAGCCTCACGTGGGCCGGTGTATCCTACAATTCCACACATAAATTTTATAGTTTAATATTTTTTGTACCCGGCTTCAATAAGGCTGTTGAACTTCGGTGGCAGAGTTTATCCCGAAAATATTCGGGGCACTTTTCGGCAACATTACTTCATTCAGCTTTCATTGCAGCGTTTAGGGTTTTAAATCAGGTGCAAAATAACAAATTTGTACCATTAACGATGCTTAGCGGCCTGCTATTGTGGCTATTAGGATTTATTGGCTTAATTTAGGCCATAAATATTTATTATGAGAAGCATTATAACCATACTGGCCTTCCTGTTTAGCCAACACCTGGTACTTGCACAGGCGCCAAAGGGGCTTACTGTAAAAACCAAAATATACCTGGTGCGCCATGCCGAAAAAGAAAGCGGCAACGATCCGGTGCTTACAGCAAATGGTAATAAAAGAGCCGGTGAATTAATGCGCAAACTAAAAAATAAAAATGTAGAACGCATTTATGTTACCCAATATAAACGCACTCAAATGACAGGGGACAGTTTGCGTATTCAGCTGGGGATAGATACGGTACATTATAAGGCAGATACCACAGGTGAAGACATTTACAATAAAATAATTACAAAAGCAGATGCTGGTAAAACCATTCTCATCATCGGGCACAGTAATACCATCTTAAGGATCATTAAAAAATTCGGGATAAATAATTATCTGCCTGCCGATATACCGGATGCGGAATTTGATAACCTTTACCTTATCACTTATAAAAGAAAAAAGGCGGTTATAAAAGCCATGAAGTATGGTGCTGCATCCTCAGCATCACCGGCCATGCAATAATTATAGTAATACCCCCTGCAAAAATAAATACGCAAACGAAAAATAAATTACCAGTCCCGTAACATCAACTAAAGTAGCTACAAATGGTGCAGATGATACCGCAGGATCGGCACCACATCTTTTTAATACTATTGGCAGCATTGAGCCGCTTAACGTTCCCCATAATACAACGCCCAGTAAAGAAAAGCCAACTGTTAATGCAACCCTGGTTTCATGCACACCATATATTGCAGGAAAAATTTTTGACCAAATCATTACTCTTAAAAAACCAATTAACCCCAATACTGTACCCAGCATTAAACCCTGTATTACTTCCCTGCGTATTACCCGCCACCAGTTAGCCACTGTAATTTCTCCCACGGCCATTGCCTGTATAATTAATGTAGATGCCTGCGAACCGGTATTACCACCACTGGAAATAATTAATGGAATGAATAATGCCAGCACCACAAATTTTTGTATCTCATCTTCAAAATAACCCATGGCTGTAGCAGTAAGCATTTCTCCTAAAAATAAAATAATGAGCCAGCCTACTCTTTTTTTAAATAATTTAAACAAAGGCATTTCCAGGTAAGGCTCGTCCAATGCCTGTGTACCACCAATTTTCTGCATATCCTCACTATACTCTTCTTCTGCAACCCAAAGTATATCGTCAATAGTAACAATGCCCAGCAGTTTATTGCTTTTACTTATTACAGGCAAAGCCACCCGGTTATTCATTTTAAAAACTTCACTGGCTACTTCCTGATCATCTTCTGCATGTAACGAAATAAAACGGCCGTCCATCAGGTCACTCACTTTTTTATCCGGCGATGCCATTATAAAATCCTTTATCCTGATATCATCAAGCAATTCTCCCTTATTATTTAAAACATACAATACATCAATAGTTTCGCTGCTTTTAGCATAGCGGCGTATGGTATTAAATACAGCTTCTATGCTGTCGTGCTCATACACATAAACATAATCAGGCGTCATTAATCTGCCCACACTGTTTTCAGGATATCCCAATAAAGAAAGCGTTATTTTTCTTTCATCAAGGTTTAAAGTTTTTATCAGTTCTCTAACGGCACTACCCGGTAGTTCACTTAAAAAAGCAGTACGGTCATCCGGCGGCAATTCATTTAATAATTCGGCAGTTTTAAATGGCGGTAAATTTTTTATTATTCTTTTTTGTGTGGTTAGTTCCAGTATTTTAAATACGCTGGCGGCACGGTGAAGGGAGATATGAGAAATGATCTGCGTTTCATACTCTTCATTTTCGTAAATGAGGTCTGCAACATCACTTATGTTTTGATGGTTGAGAAATTCCTGTATGCTCAGTTTATCTTCCGAAACAATTATTTCTTCAAACCTTTGTTGCAATGATATTTCTTCCAGTTCTAAAGACATCAGTACTTTATTATTAAATTCGCTTTATAATGACTATTGCAATTTAGCCCATTTAATTTTAACCAAATGTTATGCTTAAGCCTTATTTATTTATAGATAAAACAACTGATAAGGGCAGGGGTGTTTTTACAGGAGAAAGAATACCTGCGGATGTTATCATTGAAATATCGCCGGTAATTATTATGGATAATAACGACAGGGTTCATTTGGATAAAACCTTACTGCATGATTATATTTTTGAGTGGGGTAAAAATAAAGACCTGCCCGCCGGACAACAGTGGAAATGCTGCATGGCACTTGGGCTTATACCTATGTACAACCACAGTTATACAAGCAACTGTGAGTATATTATGGACTATGAGGACGAACTTATTTATGTACAAACTGTAAGGGTAATTGAAAAAGGCGAAGAACTTACCATTAATTACAATGGCGATTGGAATGATAGTACAAAGCTATGGTTTGATGCAAAATAAAAGTGTTGCTTTTGGCAACACTTTTATTTATTGAAAACTATTTTTAATTAATTGGTGAATTGATGCCCTGCAGCAATCCAGTCTAATATTTTTTGTTTATCTGCTGCTGATAACTGCGGATTAGGTGCTGGTGGCATTGTTGTTGGCGCATCAACAGCTCTTGCTTTAATCCGGTCCCAGCTTCCAACAATTGTACAATCTACTGTAAAATTCAGCCCGCCGGTTGG
>JAYVJU010000096.1:0-9642 GCA_043769035.1 Ferruginibacter sp. | reverse complement strand
AGCTGGCATCTACTATGGAGTCAACAGGAGGTTTAACCAAAAACTCTTTTTTACACCCAACCATTACAATGATAAAGCATCTTATAACTTAGGGGATTTTAGAGGTGGCACAGCATACTCGGCATATAACGACAGAGGGAATGTACTCTTTAACACTACCGGGGGAAACCAGGAAAACGGTGCAGCATGGCGTTCATTCTTTATTGTAGTGGGCCAATCTAATCTGGCCATTTCCAACATAAATAAATATGCAGGCCCCGGTGTTTCGCCAGCAATAAAAAGAATGGCTATTGCAGAAGCAAGATTTATGAGAGCACTTGCTTACAGATTTTTAGTAATGAACTGGGGACCCGTTCCAATTATAGAGGATAATTTAAAAATACTTTCTGACACAACCGTTAGCAGAAACACAATAAAAAGTGTTTGGAAATTTATAACCAAAGAAATGCGTGAGCTTTCGGCAGATTTACCCGAAACTCCACTGCGGCCGGGTAGAATTACCAAATGGGCTGCAGAAGGAATGCTGGCACGTTTTTATCTTAACAGGGCTGGTGTGGAAGCTAATGGTGCAGGGCCAAGAAATCAAACTTTTTTAGACAGTGCAAAGTATTATGCCGACAGGGTAATAACCAACAGCAAATACAGTTTACAAAAAAATTATGCCGATTTGTTTTTGTATCCTTATGATAACAACTCCGAATCGATATTTTCATTACAATGGGTTTACTCACCAGGTGCATGGGGTACACAAAACAGTACGCCTGCTTACCTTGGTTACAGCAGCGATATTGCAAACGGCGATGGCTGGGGCGGAGATAAAGGAGCTACATTCTGGATGCTGAGACAGTATGAAGGTATGGTAACTAATACAAGAGGAGACACCATAAAAGGCAGAACTTTAGATCAAAGACTTAAAGCAACTTTTATGCTTCCGGGATTTTATTACCCCGAAATAACACAAGTAACTGCTGGTGTAAAAACAAAACTAACATTTCCAAACAACACCGGCGATGTAGGTTTTGCCAGCATTAAAAAATATGTTACCGGTAAGGCGGAAGATGTAGGTGGTAATGCAGCACAGCAATATTATGGCCACGATACTTACATGATGCGTTTGGCAGAAATGTACCTGATATATGCAGAAGCAACACTTGGTAACAGCGCTTCTACCAGCGATGCAAAAGCACTGCAGTATTTTAATAAAGTACACATGCGTTCCGGACTGCCTGAATTTGGAACGCTACCAACACCGCAGCCACTTACGATTGATATTATTTTAAAAGAAAGATTTATAGAGTTTGCAATGGAAGGCATGTGCTGGTACGATTTAGTAAGCCTGCATTATTATAACAAAGCAAAAGCCTACAGCATTTTAAATTCTCAGGACAGAGGTTTGTTTGGAGTACGCACAGATGTATATCCAAATCCAACAGAATGGACGGTGGTTAAAACACCTTGGGCAAATACCGATAGGGTTATTAATGCTAATGACGGTAATTTTTTATTACCTATACCAACTACCGAACTTAGCCAGGCACCTAATCTTTTAAAACCTCCTGTTGACTATTAATATTTATAAACCTGTCATTTAAAAAATAAAAAAATTGATATGAAAAATATATTTAAAATTCTTCAATTCTTTGTTATCGTCATAAGTATTGCAGGTATTTTATCTTCCTGTAAAAAAGACGATGCTTCTACCGGTATACCTGTTATTAAATATGTAAGGGTAACCAACCCGGCTTCAGCCGACTCCCTGCTTGTAGGTGCTTTTCAGGGCAATATGATTGCAATTGTTGGCGAGAATCTGGGAAAAGCTGTTGAGATATGGTTCAACGATCAAAAGGCAGTATTAACACCTACCTATATTACCGATAAAAGTATTCTGGTAAGTGTGCCCAATCAAATTCCAAAAGTAATAACCAACATCTTAAAAATTATTTTTTCGGATGGTAAGGTATTGGAGTATAGTTTTAAAGTAATTATAAGTGAGCCTGTTGTTTCAAGCATGGTTTGTGAGTATGGCCCTGTTGGCTCAATTGCAACTATACGGGGCGATTTCTTTTACGAACCTCTTACAGTAAGTTTTACCGGAGGCGTAAATGGCGAATTGGTTTCGGTAACTGATAAAATTATTACATTGAAGATACCGGCGGGTGTTGCGCCGGGCCAGATAACTGTAACAACCAATTTCGGTACAAAAAAATCAAACTTCTGGTTTAACGATACCAGAAATATTTTTATCAGTAGTGATCCATACACCGGTTGGTGGAATGCTTCTTATGTTGTAACAAGCCCGGGTGCAGGCGATCCGGTAAAATTAAACGGCAATTACATCAGGGTAAAAAAACCACTTGGTGGCTGGAGCTGGAACGAAGTGGCAGGCGGACCGCCAAGTGCTATGGGCCCCATCAGCAAAAATGTACCCGACGAAGCAATACTTAAACCTGCTGATTACAATTTAAAATTTGAGGTAAATACGCTTAAGCCTTATACCAACAATGTACTTAAAATTAATGTGGGCTTAGCAAACGATTTTAATAATAATGAATTCAGGTGGTTGCCGCCTTACGATACAAAAGGAGTGTGGCAAACAGTAATTATTCCTTTTGAGGATGTAGCTAAAAGTTATGGTGCGCCACTAACATTAAATCCGGCAGGTTACTATACAAGATTATTGTTTCATGGCCCCGGCGACCTGGATTGCGATATTGCTTTTGACAATTTCAGGGTAGTACCTAAAGTAATAAAATAAAAAACACACTAACAGCTTTATACCTTAAAAAATAAAAAAATGACAAAGCAAATATTTAATACTAAGCTTCTTCTTACGATAAGCTTGCTTATGGCTTTTGTTTTCATTAACTCCTGTAAAAAAGATTCTGATACTGCATCTGATAAAGTAGTACTGCTGAGTTTTGGGCCAAGCGGTGCAATGCATGGCGACTCTATATTTTTTATTGGAAATAACCTTAATAAAGTTACTTCTATTGAACTGGTGGGTGCCACCATTCCGGAATCGGCTTTTCTTATAAAAACCACAGAGCGTATTGTTTTTAAAATTCCGCAATCAACACAGGAAGGGTATGCTACACTTAAAACACCAGATGGTGATGTAGTGTCTAAAACAAAAATAAATTTTAATGTGCCGGTTAAAATATTAACCATACCAAAAACGGCAAAGCCTGGGGATAATATTACCATTACCGGCGAGTACTTAAATTGGGTAAAGGAAATTGTATTTGCAAAAGATATTTCTGAAACTACTTTTGTAAGCAGGTCGTTAACACAGCTGGTAATTAAAGTACCGCAGAGTGCACGTACAGGAACCCTGCTGGTAAAAACCGGAGGTACTAAACCTTTATCTATTGAAACAGACAGCACACTTAATGTAACGCTGCCAACAATAACTTCTTTTTCTCCTAATCCTGCATTAAGGGGAGGTAACTTAATTATTACCGGTACTAATCTTGATTTAGTAATGGGGGTTTTATTAAAAGGGCTTACTAATCCTGTTACCAGCTTTGTAAGTAAAACACCAACACAATTGGAAATTACAATACCTGCTGCAGCAAACAAAGGCGTGGTTACCCTGGTTGCTTACTCTACATTAACCGTATCATCAGTTGCTAAATTATTATTTGTTGGCGACTTGCCAGATCTGGCACCTTTAGGATATGCATTTTATATTGATGCTTTAGAAAATGGTACACAAAACTGGGGCTGGGGTGGCCCGGCAGATTTTAGTAATACCGAAAATGTACGTGACGGAAATAATGCTATTAAAAAAACGTACGACGGTTCGTGGGATGCATTATCATTTCATAACAACGGCGTAGCAACCGCATCATATACTGAATTAACTTTTTCAATTTATGGCCAGCCCGGCACACAAGGCAAAAACATAAGCGTAATGGCTAACTGGGGTACTGCTTATGTTGTAGCAGTACAGGAGGGTAAATGGACGGAATATAAAATTCCTAAAGCCAGCTTTGGTAACCCGGCAACCTTAAATGATTTTACTTTTCAGGCACAGGGTTGGGCAGGTGCTGTATATATCGATCACGTAGGATTGAGATAACTGCAACATAAATCAGTATAAATAGTTTTTCATTTTTTAAATGATTATAAATAGCTTCTTAAAAATTATTTTTAAACAATCTCAGCAGTTCGTTTGGTAAATCGTATAAACGTCGTTCTGGAACATAATTGTATTTATTAGTTCTGGAACGGCGTTTTACATAAATGAAAATAGTGCATAATTTAGTTAAGATAACCTGCTTTTTTATTGTTTTTTGTTGCAATACCATAAATGCTCAAAGCAGATTTATAAGGCAGCAACAAAATAGGTTTTATATAAATAATGCCCCCTGTTATTTTATAGGTACTAATATGTGGTATGCCAATTTACTGGCAATGGCAGATAGTAAAGGAGGGAACAGGAACAGGCTGTTGAAAGAACTTGATTTTTTAAAAAAGCATGGCGTAACAAACATCCGGGTTTTAGTTGGGGCACAGGGCGAAAATAAATTGGTTAATGGTGTAAATCCGGTTCACCCGGCTTTGCAAACAGCAACAGGTAAATACAATACTGATATTTTAGACGGGATGGATTTTTTGCTGCAGCAACTGGCCAGCAGAAATATGTATGGTGTTTTCTATTTTAGCAATAACTGGGAGTGGAGCGGAGGTTTTTTACAATATTTAAACTGGCATAAAAAAATTGATGATGCCACATTAGCCAAAAAATTTACCTGGGATGAACAGCAGGATTTAACAAGTAACTTTTACAGCTGCAATGATTGCAAAAATGATTACTGGGCTTTTGTAAAGATGATTTTAAAACGCACCAATAAATTAACCGGTAAAAAATATATTAACGAACCTGCAATAATGGCGTGGGAAATTGCAAACGAACCAAGGCCAATGCGGCCGGCTGCAATTGATGCCTACAAACTTTTTTTACAACAGACAGGTTTGTTAATTAAAAGTACCGACAAAAACCATTTACTTACATTAGGCACCGAAGGGTATATGGGTACAGAGAATATGCAGGTGTTTGAGCAGATATATGCAGACAAGAATATTGATTATGCCACCATTCACATCTGGCCTAAGAACTGGGGTTGGTATAAAGACAGCACTTTTAAAAATGATTTTCAATCTGTAATTAAAAAAACAAGTAATTATATAAAAGAGCATGAAGCAGTGATGATGAAGATAAATAAGCCCTTGGTTGTTGAGGAGTTTGGTATGCCCCGGGATAATTTTTCATTTGCTGTAAACTCAACTGTTGAATACAGAGACAAGTATTATGAATCTGTATTACAAAGCCTGGTTGCAAGTAAAACATCCGGGTCTGCAATTGCAGGAATAAATTTCTGGACATTTAGCGGCTTTGGCAAACCTGCAAAAAATGAAACACCGTTTTGGAAGGAAGGTGATGATTTGCTGGGTGACCCCCCAATGGAAGAACAGGGATTAAATTCTGTGTTTTCATCTGATACTTCTACCTGGGCATTGATAAATAAGTATGCCGGGCTTTTAAAAAATAAATGATGCAAAAGCAGATGGTATATAAGTTTTATTTTATTGTACTTTCTTTAAGTACGTTTAGCCTGTGTTTTTCGCAGGAAAAATCTTTTATGCTCTCTGATAAAAACGCTACAGCAGAAACAAAAGCGCTGTATCAGAATTTAAAAACACTTTCGGCAAAAGGTTATTTGTTTGGCCACCAGGATGATCTGGCCTATGGTGTAAACTGGCGTTATGAAAAAGGCAGGAGCGATGTAAAAGATGTATGTGGTGAGTATCCCGGAATTTATGGATGGGATTTAGGAGGTATTGAAAAAGCCGGGAGCAATAAAAATTTAGACGGTGTGCCTTTTGATAAAATGCGGCTGTTTATTAAAGAAGGGTACAAACGTGGTGGCGTAATTACTATAACATGGCATTTAGATAATCCATTATCCGGCGGCAATGCCTGGGATACAAAAACAGGTACCGTAGCCTCCATTTTGCCCGGGGGTACCAAGCATGCGGTGTATAAAAGTTGGTTAAATAAAGTGGCTGCTTTTATTTTATCATTAAAAGGAAGTAAGCAAGAACTAATTCCTATTCTTTTCCGGCCCTATCACGAGTTTACAGGCAGTTGGTTTTGGTGGGGAAAAAACCATTGCAGCCCTGATGAATATAAAATGTTGTGGCAGTTTACACAAAACTATTTAACCCAAATAAAAAAATGCCACAATCTTATTTATGTTTACAACACCGGTACCGAGCCTGCAACAAAAGCCGGATATTTAGAACGCTATCCCGGAAATGATAAAGTAGATATTTTAAGTTTTGATAATTACCAGGGCGGTCATCCGCAAAAAGATAATGGTTTTGTAACAGGTTGTGCAAGGCTGTTAAATATTATGGATAGTGCGGCAATAGAAAATAATAAACTTACGGCCATTGCAGAAACCGGTTACGAAGCAATACCTTATACTGATTGGTGGACAGATGTTTTGCAAAAGGTTGTAGCCGGGCACAACATTGCTTACGTATTGGTATGGCGCAATTTTGGTTATCAGCAAAAAGAAAAAAAAATGCATTATTATGCGCCATACAAAGGGCAGGTTTCAGAAAAAGATTTTATAAAATTTTATGAAGCAGAAAAAACTTTATTTGAAAAAGATGCAGCAAAAGAAAATTTGTATAAAGCACATTGAAAGAAATTTTAAAGACCGGTACTAAAAAACATAAATGAAATTACAAGCTGTAGATATTGCCATTATTCTTTGTTACCTGGTAACTATGCTCATGCTGGGTTGGTTCCTGCGTAAAAAGGCAAGAGAGAATAAAGAAAGTTATTTAATGGGTGGCAAAAAACTACCCTGGTATATGCTTGGTTTAAGTGATGCATCAGATATGTTTGACATCAGCGGCACCATGTGGATGGTGTCTTTGTGTTTTGTTTACGGTATGAAAAGCATCTGGATACCATGGTTATGGCCGGTATTTAACCAGGTGTTTAATATGATGTTTTTAAGTAAGTGGTTAAGAAGAAGCAACGCCAATACAGGCGCAGAATGGCTGGCAACAAGGTTTGGTATAAAAGGTAAAGGTGTAAATGCATCGCATACTGTTGTAGTAGCTTTTGCATTAATTGGGTGCCTTGGTTTTTTAGCCTACGGTTTTGTAGGGCTTGGCAAGTTTGTAGAAATTTTTGTACCGTGGGATGCAGTAAAAGATTATGTGCCATTTACTGTAGCACCACAATATGTAGCGCATTTTTATGGTATTGTGTTTACACTATTTGCTGTTTTTTATTCTGTACTTGGCGGTATGCACAGTATTGTAATAGGCGACCTGATAAAATATTCAATTATGACGATTGGTAGTTTTGCTATTGCAATAATTGCAATGCAGCATCTGCATGGTAAATCATTAAATGTACCACATGGCTGGAATGATCCTTTTTTTGGATGGAATCTGGACTTAAGCTGGAAAGGTATTGTTGATGATGCCGCAACAAAAATTAATGATGATGGCTATGGCCTGTTTGGAATATTTTTTATGATGATGTTGTTTAAAGGTGTGTTTGCATCCTTGGCAGGTCCGGCACCTAATTATGATATGCAGAAGATACTGTCCACTAAGTCGCCAAAAGAAGCATCGAAGATGACAGGTTTTGTTTCACTTGTATTACTGCCGGTGCGTTACTCCATGATTATTGGGTTAACAGTTTTAGGCGTACTGTATTATAACGAATTGAATTTAGAAAACGGTTCAGGTGGTGTTGACTTTGAAAAGATATTACCAGGAGCCATAAACAATTTTTTACCTGTCGGGATTTTAGGACTGGTATTAACCGGTTTGTTCGGGGCATTTATGGGTACATTTTCAGGTACCTTAAATGCGGCACAGGCTTATTTTGTAAACGATGTGTATTTAAAGCATATCAATCCAAATGCCAGCAATAAAAAAACGATGACAATGAATTACCTGTCGGGTATTATTATTGTAGCTGTTGGTATAGTGATTGGATTTTTTGCCAAAGATGTAAACAGTATTTTGCAATGGATAGTATCAGGTTTATATGGCGGGTATATTGCAGCCAATGTATTAAAATGGTATTGGTGGCGCTTTAATGCAAACGGATTTTTCTGGGGCATGTTTGCAGGTGTTGCAGGTGCGTTAGTTTTCTCAAGATTATTTTCAGGCATAGAGTTCTTATACTATTTCCCTGTTTTATTTATTATTTCTATTGCAGGATGTTTGATCGGTACATTTACTGCTCCTGCAACAGATACAGCGGTATTGAAAAATTTTTATAGCACTGTAAAGCCATGGGGTTTTTGGCAGCCTGTACATGAAATGGTGCTTATAGACAACCCTTCTTTTAAAGCCAATAAAAGATTTAAGCTGGATATGTTTAATGTGGTGCTGGGCATAATAGCGCAATTGTGTTTAACCATACTGCCCATGTATGTGGTGCTGTGGATGAAACTGCCCCTGTTGATAACAATTATCATTCTTATAATAATAATAGCCATACTTAAAAAAACATGGTGGAATAAGCTGGAAGATTAGCTTATGATAAACATTCTTTAAATATTTTTTTATGATTACAGATTTTGAAAGACGGTTAAAAAACCTGGAGGATGCCCATAAAAATTTACTTTGTAAGCCCAACATTAAAAGCGAATCGAATAATGGGGTTATAACAAAGTATAATAATCCTGTGCTTACGGCAGCGCATGCGCCATTGCACTGGCGCTACGATTTTAATCCGCAAACCAACCCGTTTTTAATGGAACGTTTTGGTATTAACGGAGTGTTTAATGCAGGTGCTATAAAATTTAATGACAAATATATTATGCTGCCAAGGGTTGAAGGTGCAGACAGGAAATCTTTTTTTGCAGTGGCAGAAAGTGATAATGGTATTGATAATTTCAGGTTCTGGGATAAGCCAGTATTAATTCCTGAAACAGATGAGCCGGAGACAAATATTTACGATATGCGTTTGGTAGAACATGACGATGGATGGATATATGGATTGTTTTGTACAGAAAGGCGTGACCCTTCGGTACCGGCAGGAGATCAGTCTGCAGCAATTGCGCAATGCGGTATTGTACGTACAAAAGATTTGCTTAAATGGCACCGCCTGAAAGATTTGAAAACACCTTCTCCGCAACAAAGAAATGTAGTATTACACCCGGAGTTTGTAAATGGTAAGTATGCATTTTACACCCGTCCGCAGGATGGCTTTATTGAAGCCGGTACAGGTGGTGGTATTGGTTTTGGATTAAGTAATTCTATTGAAGCAGCAGTTATTGAAAAAGAAATTGTAATTGCACCTAAAGTTTACCATACCGTGTATGAAGCAAAAAATGGTTTGGGTCCTGCACCGGTTAAAACACAGCATGGATGGCTGCACCTGGCACATGGCGTAAGAAATACTGCGGCAGGGTTACGCTATGTATTGTATATGTTCATGACAGATTTGAATAATATTACTAAAGTGATATACAAACCCGGCGGTTATTTTATAGCACCTGAACATGATGAAAGAACAGGAGATGTATCCAATGTGGTGTTCAGTAATGGATGGATAGCAGATGATGATGGTAAAGTATTTATCTACTATGCTTC
>JAYVJU010000095.1:0-14355 GCA_043769035.1 Ferruginibacter sp. | reverse complement strand
TTGTTAGTCTATTAAACAGATAGACAAAGTTAATGTACAATCTTCAAACTGACTAATTTTTTTATGTTAAAAACACGTTTTACAGAACAGTACAGCATTGTTTACACAACAATTCCGGCCAGTTCAAGACTTCTTTTGCTTATTTTTTTATATTCTATATCTTCAATAATAGCTTCGGGATATAGTATCAGCGATACACCTTCCTGTTTCCACCAATCGGTAGTAAACAATTTATTGGCATGTATCGTTCCGGTTAACCAGCTGAATTTAAACTCGTTGTGCCATTCTTCTATCCATTCAAAACTTTCTTTATTTAACTTATTAATATCATCAACACTTACAAATACCTTCAGGTAATAGTCGGTAGTTAATACCGTATCGGTTTGATGATGGATTTTTTTGTACTCGTATTTATAATCGTACCGCAAAGCAGAAATATCACTTAATACTGCAGAGGCAGTAGGGAAGGCGCCGGCACCTTTTCCTTTAAAAAAATGCTTATCGGCAAAAGTACTTTCGGTGGTTAAGGCATTAAATTCATTTTTTACATAGTACAGGTCATCACTGGTGGTTACAAACTGCGGCAATAAAAATGCAGCCAGTTTACCATTCTGTAATTTTTGTGCATTGGCCACCAGTTTAATGGAGTAGTTTTTTTCTTTGGCTACAATGGCATCGTTCAACGAAATATTTTCTATACCATTAAAGATAAACTCATTGGTTTTAGCTACCACACCAAACGAATGGGCAAGTAAAATAGCCAGTTTGTTAGCAGCATCAAATCCACCAATGTCCAGTTTAGGGTTGCTTTCTGCAAACCCCAATTGTTGTGCTAGTAATAAAGCTGCATTAAATTCCAGTTGCTCATCAAAAATCTTCGTCAATATAAAATTAGTAGAGCCATTGATGATACCCCTTATTGATTGCAGCAGATCATTATCATAATATTCTTCCAGATTACGGATGATGGGCATACTGGCGCAGCAGGATGCTTCGTATAAAAATGGTGTTTGGTATTGTTCCTGCAGTTGCAGCAGTTCTTCAAAATGCTCAGCAATCATTTTTTTATTGGCACTCACCACTGCTTTACCATTTTGTATGGCAGTTTTTACAATTTCAAAAGCGGCATCTGCATCATCAATTACTTCCACTATCACATTAATATCAGCATCATTTAAAATTACAGCAGCATCGCTGGTAAAATTCTCGGGGCCAATACTTCTTTTTTTATCCGTATTTTTTATGCATATCTTTTTTATGGAAGACTGTAATGTAGGCGTACTGTGCAATACGTCGTATAAACCTTTACCTACAACGCCAAAACCAAAAAGGCCGATATTTAATTGATTTGTTGACATTTTTCTTTGTTAATTAGTTTATTTGTTAACTGGTTAATTAGTTTGTTCAAACTTTATCAAGAAGCTGGCTTTTGCTAATGTGCTTTGACTTGTATGCTGCAGTGCTCCGCCGACTGGCGGGTTACCGGCAAACAAAAAAGCTCATCCGTAAATCAGATGAGCTTTTAATATTTTTATTGAAGTATTTAAGGCTGATGATCTGACTTATCTGTCCCGATAACTATCGGGGTGGAATTGGCACCTTTTCCTTTGTCATCCTGAGCTTGTCGAAGGATGATAAAGATAGGTTGTCAAGGCTTCATCGGGCCATTACCCTCTGCCTTTCTTGATAAGAGATGTGAAAAGAACTGGCGCAAAGATATAATCATGGCCTTCAAACTTCCAAATAAAATATGTCAAATAATTGTAAAGATGTTTGAAAGTATTGCTGGTAAAGGGTTTTACCGATAGAAAATATTTTAGTCTCTTATTATAAAATCACCCCAAAGGGTTATGAAGTCACTTCTTTTTTTAATAATTTTAAACTTTCAGTATAACATCTGTCTAAACCTGCATTACTCACTATTTAAAATTATTTTATGCGTTACATTAAAGCAATTACAGCATTTCTGGCATTTACGGCCCTGGTTAGTTTTGTCGATCCGTTTAAGAACATGCCGCCTAAATGGAATTTTATTGGCGACAAAATTGCCGCTTATGGCACAGACCGTGATGTACTTTGGGTTACCGGGAATGATTTGTACCGCCAGATAAAAATAAAAGTAACCGGGGCGCCATTACACATTATTGATATGGATGTTTATTTTGAGAATGGTGAGAAAATGAATGTGGAATTAAAAAACAGGTTCAGGCAGGGGCAGGAAAGCAGGATCATTGATTTTCCTGGTGGCGAAAGGCGGATAAAGAAAATAGAATTTTTATACTCTACTGTTGGCGTTGTAAGGGGCAAGGCAAGGGTGGCAATTTGGGGTAACAGGTAATCTCACATTAAAAAATAGTATCAATCCCGGAAAATTCACTCCGGGATTTTTGTTTTAAAATTCTTATGCAATCCTTTTGGAGGATACAATTTTTTTAGCTTCAATATACTTAAAATAAGAACAGGCAATGAAAGCATAATGAATAGTAGAGCTGGTAGAATTATTGAAGTCTCTGTACTGTTGAAAATTCTTTTAATATGCATTGCAAGAAAAATATTATAAAGAATTACTATCGCAATTACAATAAAATGCTGGCGCTTTTTTTCAGTTTTATTTATACTTGATATTATTAAATACGCTTCGCAGCTTAAAAAAATAATTGCTATTGGAGAAAATATACCTGATATCATCCACAGAAGTGAAAGTAGTAGTATAGGCATATCCCATTTATCACCTGGAATTACTACAAATAGTACTGAAATTGCTGTTAAAATTTTAAGGATTCTTAATGGTTTGTCCATTTTAATAATTTCATGTAAAATTATTAAAGTGGACCTGCTTAATTTTTGACATATATCAAATAATTACTTCAATTGTATTGAAATAACAGGTACTTTACTAATTACAGGGGCAATGACAAGGGTTATAATTTCCTTTTTATATTTTTCTCCATCCATTCTGCCTGCGAATTGGCCAGCTGTTCCATTTCAACCTGGGCTGCAATTTTTTCCTGCCCTTTAATTATTGATTTTGTAACAAAAGAATGTTCAATTACTTCATCATCTTTCATGCCCAGCAATTTCATTAGGGGTAACATTTTTTCGCTGCCAAAATGCAGGAACAGGGCTTCATCCATTGCGCTATACACAACAATTTGCTGTGGTGGCCAATGCTCAACTAATGCAAGCTCCTTTGCATGTAGCGGAAAATGTTCTGTAAAAACCGGCGTTTTATTCTGCAGCATAGCGCTGTGTAAGTTCTTTGCATCAATAATCTTTAGTTCATCAAGCCCATGCTCCCGAAAGGTTTCTTTAAATTTTTTAAGGGTATCGGCAAACCAGCAAATAAATAAAGTATTGGTCTGCTCTTTTGCTAACGTAAGGCAGGCGTTCATTTTTGCAGTTGTGGTCATGTAAGTACGGTCAACAAAAATTCGTTCGGGCGCAGGTTGCTCTTTTTTTCCAAATAAACTAAACGACATATTTCATGTATTAAAACTGCAAATTAATAAAACAAAATTTTAGCCAACCAAACCACATCGGTTTTGTTTTATCTTTACAATATTAGTAAGTAAATATGGCCAAGGCAAAAAAGGCTTCCGCTACGGAGGCAATCAGCAACAACGATTTTATAGAAGTTTTCGGTGCAAGGGAACACAATCTGAAAAATATCGATATTAAAATCCCTAAAAACCAGTTAGTGGTTTTTACGGGAGTAAGCGGTAGTGGTAAATCGTCGCTTGCATTTGATACTATTTATAATGAAGGCCAGCGGCGTTACATGGAAAGTTTTAGTGCCTATGCCCGCCAGTTTGTGGGTGATATGGAGCGGCCTGATGTTGATAAGATCACCGGTCTTTCCCCGGTAATTTCTATTGAGCAAAAAACTACAAATAAAAATCCACGAAGTACTGTTGGTACCGTAACAGAAATTTATGATTTCCTTCGTTTGTTATACGCAAGAGTGGGAGAGGCGTATAGTTACAATACCGGAAAAAAAATGGTGAAGTTTAGTGAAGAAGAAATTGTATCAGCAATTTTTGATCGCTACGAAAATAAAAAAATAAATTTATTGGCCCCCTTGGTAAGAGGCAGAAAAGGGCATTACCTGGAGTTGTTTGAAGATGTAAGAAAAAAAGGGTTTTTAAAAGTAAGAGTTGACGGAGAGGTTAAAGACCTGGCGCCTAAAATGCAGGTTGACCGTTATAAAATTCATGATATTGAATTAGTGGTGGATAGGTTGCCTGTAAATGATGATATGAAATTGCGCCTTAGTCAAAGTGTACAAAAAACTTTGCAAATAGGCAAAGACCTGTTATTTGTAGCACTTCTTGATGAAGTTTCAGAGAAATCAAAAAGCAAAAAGAACGTTAATGAAGAAGAGACTTCGCAGTTCCCCCTTCAGGGGGCGGAGGGGGCTATGTTCAGTAAACACTTAATGTGTATTGATACTGGTATCAGTTACGAAGAGCCGTCACCAAATGCTTTTTCTTTTAATAGTCCTTATGGTGCATGCCCAACCTGCAAGGGTTTGGGTAATGTATATACTATTGATATGGATGAAGTGTTACCAGATAAAGCAAAAAGTGTAAAAGATGGCGCTATTGTTCCGTTGGGGGAGGAAAGAGAAGCAAGTGTGTTTCAACAGGTGGTTGTATTTGCAAAAAAACATAAAATTAATTTAGAGAAACCGCTTAAAGATTTACCACAGGCCCAGGTTGATTTATTGTTGTATGGCGATCAGGGAATTAATGGTGAGCTGAATCTTGACCTGAGTGATGAAACAGTTCCAGTAGAATATACCGGGAGTTACGAAGGGATAATTCCTATGCTCAAACGCTGGTTTGCTTCGCCAAATAGTAATGAGGCATTAAGAACCTGGGTTGAAAAATATATGCAACTGGCAGATTGTACTACCTGTAACGGTACAAGATTAAGAAAAGAAAGTCTTTGGTTTAAAATAGATAACAGGAATATTGCTGAGTTATCGGCTATGAATTTAGATAATCTTGCTGCATGGTTTGATGGTGTTGAATTGCGGTTAAACAATAAACAGAATGCAATTGCTAAAGATGTTTTAAAAGAAATACGGGAAAGGTTACAATTTTTACTGGATGTTGGTTTGTCATACCTATCTGTAAGCCGGCCTTCCAGAACTTTGAGTGGCGGCGAAAGCCAGCGCATTAGGCTGGCAACACAAATAGGTTCTCAACTGCAGGGTATTACTTATATTTTAGATGAGCCAAGCATTGGCCTGCACCAACGGGATAACCAGCGGTTGATTGTGGCATTAAAAAATTTACGTGATATTGGTAATAGTGTTTTGGTAGTGGAGCATGACAAGGATATTATGATGGCAGCAGATTACCTGGTTGATATTGGCCCCAAGGCCGGTAAGCATGGCGGGCAAATTGTTACTGAAGGTACACCTGCATTCGTTTTGAAATCTAATTCAGATACAGCCCAGTATTTAAGTGGTAAAAAAAATATTGCATTACCTAAGGAGCGGCGGAAAGGGAATGGAAAGTTTATTGAACTTACCGGAGTAAAAGGAAATAATTTACAAAACGTATCCACCAAATTTCCTTTAGGTAAATTTATAGTGGTAACAGGTGTTAGTGGTAGTGGTAAATCAACTTTAATAAATGAAACGCTTTACCCGCTGCTGAATAAATTTTGCTACAATTCCAAAGCCAATCCGTTAGCATATAAAAGCATAAAAGGTATTGAACAGATTGATAAGGTTATTGAAATAGATCAATCACCTATTGGGCGTACACCAAGAAGCAACCCTGCAACTTACTGTGGATTTTTTACAGATATCAGAACATTATTTGCAGCGGTGCCCGAAGCAAAAATACGTGGCTACAATGCAGGCCGTTTTTCCTTCAACGTAAAAACAGGCAGGTGTGATGTTTGCGAAGGTGGTGGCATGAGGGTAATTGAAATGAATTTTTTACCCGATGTATATGTGCATTGCGAAAAATGTAATGGCAGAAGGTACAACAGGGAAACTTTAGAGATACGCTATAAAGGAAAAAGCATCAGCGATGTGCTGGATATGACGGTAGATGAAGCCGTGGAATTTTTTCAACCTGTACCATACATCTATCGTAAAATAAAAGTTTTACAGGATGTGGGGCTTGGTTACATTACGTTAGGGCAGAGTGCAGTAACACTTAGCGGCGGAGAAGCACAACGGGTTAAACTTTCTACAGAGCTTGGAAAAAAAGATACCGGTAAAACATTTTACATCCTGGATGAACCAACCACAGGTTTGCATTTTCAGGATATACAACATCTCTTAGAAGTATTATATAAATTGGTTGACAGGGGTAATACAGTTTTAGTGATAGAGCATAATATGGATGTAATAAAAGTAGCCGACCATATTATTGATATTGGCCCCGAAGGTGGTGATGGAGGGGGAAGAATTTTGTTTGAAGGCCTTCCCGAAGGCCTGGTAAAAGTGGCGGAAAGTTTTACAGGTAAATTTTTACAGGCAGAGTTAAAATAAAAAAATCCACCTGCAAGCACACAGATGGATTTATCAACTCATAAAATTAGTTCAAAGGATAGTAACGAAATCGTTTGAAATCTTGTGGTTTCAGGGGTAAGCAACAAACATTAAAATATTCGTTGGTTCCTCGGGGGAAGACTTCTGTCGTATCGCTTTGTACTACATAATCGTTAAAATATTTTTTACTTCATGTAATGTAATATTAAAAACATGCAGGTTGCAAATACAAAAGCTGCTTTTAATGTTACGGGGTTAATTTGTAAATTATTATTCATGGTATTTGGATTTACATAGTTTAATAAACCGATGGGCATCTTGTTTGTCTTGCTGCCCTTCTTGCAAACGAGCTTTCATAAATTGCGCCTAACCTGAAACCAACTTTTGCAACTACAGTAAAATAAGTATCCTTATCTTTTAAATCACCACGTTGGGTTCCTGCGGGAAATCTTGTCATACCGGGATAAATTATTCCGGTTGTTTTATCAGAAAGTTTATAAGCTAACGATGCATCTTGTGCCGAAAGATATTTAGCGTAATCTTTAGGGTCAATGTATTTCTGGCTTACATCATCAATATAATCTGTAAATGTTTTACGGTATAAAAACTCCATACTAACATTTACCCTGTCGGATACAAAGTATTTTAAACCACCGCCCAGTGGTATATTCAGCTGGGTTAACTGGTAGGGCTGGCTGTTTGGATATTCAGGCATTCCCTGTCCTTCGGTACGTAATGAATGCAGATAATACCAGGTTCTATTGCCATTAACATCTTTTAAAGAACCCTGTGGATTAAACTTAAATATACCAGCACCACCTGCTAAATAAGGGCGCAACCTTGGTTCATTTTCACGATCAACTCCAAACATCATTGTAGGATAAAGTTCTATAATAACACCAGCTTCAAAAACGCTGGTTTTAAAATCAAGGTTACGTTGTTTGCGCCACAGCTCATTAATGCCCATTGTGTTTACAAGTGCATCATCACCTTTTAGCATCATATGGTTTACCTGTAAACGAAAACCTGCCCAATTAACGGGGTACATAGTAAAAAATGCACCCTTCGACAATGTAAGGGTTTCATAGTTCCAGTCTTTAAGAAAATGAGTACCCTTGCCCCGGTTACCGCCCAAATCTCCTAAAAAGAAAGACGGACCAAAACTTAGGCCTGCTTCAAACTTAATTTTTTCATTGCCAAAAATAAATGCCTGGGAGTATGATTTGAATAGAAGAGAAAAACAAATCAAAAACAGCAGTAAGGTTTTACCAACAAAGTTGTGTAAACGTGGTTTCATCAGAATTCAGATTTAGTGTTTTCTACAGATACTGGATTAATGCGGGAGTATTACATTTGTCACAATTCACTCTTCCCAAGGGTATAATTTATAATACTACCTTGATATAACGGAAGCTGGTACTTAAATATTGTTTTGTTAAAAAATTATTTCGAAAGAATCATTTCAATATGGGGAATATTGTCTTCGAGGTACTGATCGCTGCATTGCACAAAGCCCAGCGACTCGTAGAATTTTTTTAAATATAGCTGGGCACCTATCTTTATTGCTTTGCAGTTAAAAAGCCTAAAAGTGTTGTTGATACTCAATTGCATCAGTGTTCTTCCTGCGCCGGTGCCGCGATATTTTGGAGAGCTGACCACCCTGCCAATACTGGCTTCGGTATAGGAAATTCCCTGCGGAATTATACGTGTGTAAGCAACCAGTGTAGTATTATCCCATCCCATAAAATGAAAACTTTTTTGGTCTTTATTATCTGCATCCTGGTACACACAATTTTGTTCCACTACAAAAACTTCATTTCGCAGCTGCATAATATTATATAACTCAAAAGGAGTAAGTTCTTCAAATTTTTTTAGGACCCAATGTAATTCCATTTGCCCCTGTCCCCCCGAAATAATCGGGGCAGGCCTAAAGGGGAACTTAGATTGTTGCTGCATTAGTAAATAGGTATATTATTAAATTCAATTTGTCATAATTTTTTTTTTGGGACAAACATTTTTCCTTTTATCAACTTCACAGGCGTCGCACTCTTCAACAGTATAACTTTATTCAACGCCTTCAATTTGTAATTTCCTTCATTTTAAATATTCTCTGCGTCCTCTGCGCCTCAGCGTGCCCATTATTTTGCATTGCTCATTTTAAACAGCATTATATCTGCAATTGATTTTGCCCTTGTTTTGGCAAGTGTTGTAATTTTCCCTTCAAATAATTCATCTAATGTTGTAAAAAATAAATTCAGCCATCTTTCAAAATATTCTTTTTTCAGTGGTAGTTTTTTATTCAGGTCGTAATGTACTTCCATAGCATTTTTTTTATACACCGGGTTGTCTAATAATATAGTTTCCCAAAAATCAACAATCATGGGAATATGATGGTCCCAGTTTATAGGTACCACATCAGTAAAAATAAAACCAATAGTGCTATCTTTTTTTACCTTTTTGTAAAACAAATCAATCAGTTGTTCAATATCTGCCCTGCTGCTGATATCCGTTTTCATTTTTTGTAGTTACTTTAAGTAAGGGAGTATTTCGTTAATAGTTACAGGCTTTTGCTGGTCGTCAATTTCAATTACAATTAAATAACCGTAGGCACCTCCTGCTTTTTTTACAGCATCCACTAATTTTTGTTGGTTGCTTACTATACGTTTCCCATCAATATCGCTCCATATTTCTTTAGTGCATAAGCAGCCTTGTGTAGGTGTATGCGGATAAAACGGTTTTCCTTTATAATATTCAGGATCTACTGTAGTGCCGTGGGCAATAATTTCGGTACGGCCGGCTGAGCCTGCATAAAATGCTTCGTAAACCGGGAAATATTGCTGCCATAATTTAGGTAAAAGCGATGTGTAATTATTGCCGAATTGCATACTAACAGAATCAGGGGCTGTAGATGATTTTTCGAATGGAAGCAGTAACTGCATATTGGTGGTGGGGCCAATAAAACTGCTTTTTGAAATATCAAACCCAATTAGTTTAAAAATACCCTGAGGCGTATTGCCATTGGTAATATAACCGGGCATATCAGTAATGCTTCGTGCCAGTTGCGGAACATTAAATATACCACCAGCTGAGTCTAAAATAAAATTACCGGCACTGTCTCTTACTATAGCTATGCCGGGGTAATTCCTGTTTTTGCGTTGTAAACTAAAAACCAGTGTTTGGTCAGCCAGGTAATTTTTGTTGAAAAAATCTTTAAGCGGCGGTACCGTATATTTTTTTTTGCTGAGTTTGTTAAGCAGTATTATAAAAAAAGGGTCAAAGTCGTACCCGGTTGAGCTTTTTTTTATTTGTGTAATTTGTTTGTGCAGCAGGGTACTGTACTTTTCTTTTTGGTTGTTGGCAAAAATATATTCGGCACACATACTTAACAGCTTTGCATTAGTGGTGCTTTGTGCAAATGCAGCAACCTGCTGTACAAAATCCGTTTTATAATTAGTGTACACAAATTCCAGCAATGCTCTTTGAAAACCGGTACTTCTTTTTTGTACTCCATCAAAAGCTGTTTTTACTTTTGGCAATACCCAGGGCTGTTTGTATTGCAATACTTCCATGGCATAAAAAGCATCCTGCCAGTTTTCTTCGGTACTGTCGGTTAATGGCAGCGATAAATTTTTAGTGATGGTGTTTTTTACAATGTTACTGTATGTTTTAGTGCGGTTGGCTGCAATGGCATCTTTAAAAACAGGAGTTTGTGCACCAACAGTAAACTGCAATGCAATAAAAAAAATGCAAAACATAATTTGCAAACGGGCTGTAATGCTGCCCATTGGTATGCGGTTGACGAGATTGCGATGCAACGATGTTACCATGAAAAACTGAAGTTGGTATTTAAAACACAAACTTACTGAACATTAGCTGCTAAAAATGCCTGTATGTTGTTAAAGGCATCGGTATAGGTAGCGGCATTCCAGTCGCCGTGGCCACCTGTTGGGTAAAACACATATTGGTTAATAGCACCAGCTGTAACCAATTTATTTTTTAATGCCAGCGATTGTGTGGTGGCATTTACCAGCAGGTCGGCACCGCCCTGTAAAATAATGGTGGGACTGCTTTGTGCTGTTACAAAATTTATGGGGCTGCTTTGCTGATATAATGTTGCGTTGCTGGTAGGAGTGGCGCCAACAATTAATGCAATGGTGGCTGCAGGCACCAGCCCGGGATTGTTGTAAAGATCAACCATATCGCTTGGGCCAAAAAAATCTATTACCGCTTTTATTTTTACAGTAGTAGTGTATTTATATGCATGAAGCAATGCCAAATGCCCGCCGGCACTTTGACCGTTTAAAACAAACTTATCGCTTATTAAATATTCGCTGCGTTTGCTGTAAATAAATTCAATGGCGGTTTTAACATCGTTTTCCTGTGTGGGAAAAAAGTTTGCTGTGCCTGTTGCAAGCCGGTAGTTAATGTTAAAGATGGCATAATCGGGCATGCGTCTTTTAAGGGTATCAATAAAGGCATTTAAATCTGCTTTATCGCCACTGCTCCAGGCGCCACCATGAATAATTATCATGGCTTTGGTGCTGGTGGTGCTGCGGTTGGCGGGTAGAAACACATCCATTTTTTGTGCAGCATCGGCGCCATAGCTAACATTAGAATACGACTGTGCAACAGCGGGGTTACTATTGCCACTATCATTACTGCTTTTTTTACAGGAACTTATTATAACTATTGCTGCTGTAAGTAACAGGAGGTGTTGTAATACTTTCATAGTTAAATGATTTAAAAGTAAGATACTGTTTTATTTACTGTGATGTATTCTCTCCAATAGTATTTATAACGGAGTTAACAATTAGCTTGTTTTGTTTAACAGCTTTAAAATAGAATATACAATTAAAAATTGCTACTAAACCGGAAAGTGTAACGAACGCAATAGTTAAAATAAATAATGGTTTAAAACGGAGTTGGTTTTTCGACGCATAATTTTCAAAACTAAATGAACCGGCAATGGCACATAATATTAAAATAAGCCCAAACAAAAATGCAGTAATGGATATTATTTTACCCAAAATTATAGAACGACTTGCCGGAACTGTATTTTGCTGATTACTTTTTTTAATACGCCAGCAAACAAAACTCTGCAATAAAATAAAGCCATACACAAAAACGAAAAAAAGCAAGAAAATAAAGTCCTGGCCAGTATTTTTATTTTGCGAAAGAATTGCGTTAAAAGCAAGTACTAAAAAGAGTGCACATAGTGCGGCACTAATAAGAATTGAAATTGTAAATTTTCTTGACATTTTTAAAATTTATATTTCTTCTTCCACAATGCTTTTAGATGATTGCGTAACTCTTCTTCTCTGGCGTTTTTTCCCGGCTCATAAAAAGAAGTGCCGCTTATTGCTGCAGGCAGATATTCCTGCGGTGAAAAATTGTTATCATAATTGTGAGAATATTCATAATCTTTTCCGTAGCCTTCTTTCTTCATCAGTTTTGTGGGTGCATTGCGTATGTGCAGAGGCACAGATAAATCGCCATGCTCCCGTACTGCACTCATGGCTGCACCAATGGCAACGGTGGCACTATTGCTTTTTGCACTACTGGCTAAATAAATAGCGCACTGCGATAAAATCAATTGACTTTCGGGATAACCAATTTTATTTACTGCCTCAAATGTGGCATTGGCTAATAATAATGCGTTTGGGTTGGCATTGCCAATATCTTCACTGGCCAGTATCAGCATTCTACGGGCTATAAATTTTACATCTTCGCCGCCGGCAATCATTCTTGCTAAATAATAAACGGCTGCATTAGGGTCGCTGCCACGTATTGATTTTATAAAAGCAGAAATAATATCATAATGCTGTTCGCCTTTTTTATCGTAGAGAGCAATACGCTGCTGTGCAATTTCCATAACAGCCGCATCAGTTATTTCAGCATCAGTGCCAAGTGTATCTGTTACCAATTCTAAAAGGTTAAGCAGTTTTCTTGCATCACCACCCGAAATATTGATTAAGGCTTCCGTTTCATTTAACTGAATGTTTTTTGTTTTAAGTACTTCATCTGTTGCGATGGCATGATGCAGCAATGCGATTAAATCTTTTTCATCCAGAGCTTTTAAAATATATACCTGTGTGCGGCTGAGCAAGGCGCTGTTTACTTCAAAAGAAGGATTTTCGGTTGTAGCACCAATTAAAGTGATGATGCCTTTTTCTACCGCACCCAATAAAGCATCCTGCTGCCCTTTATTAAAACGGTGTATTTCATCAATAAATAAAATTACATTGTTTTGTTTTTTGGCAAGGTCAATTACTTCACGTACTTCTTTAACGCCGCTGCTAATGGCGCTCAATGTATAAAACGGAACTTGTAATGTATTGGCAATAATGTTGGCAATAGTGGTTTTGCCCACACCCGGCGGCCCCCATAAAATCATGCTGGGTACTTTGCCCTGCTCAATGGCTTTGCGTAAAATGCTGCCTTGGCCGGTAAGGTGCTGCTGACCTACCAAATCATCTAATGTGTTTGGGCGTAAACGTTCGGCGAGTGGGGGAAGAGAATTCAAAATTTGAAATTAATTTTAGACTTCAATTAAAATAAGCTGTAAGTCTTTTATTCTCTTAAAACCTTTGTCTGCCGTAACCAGTGCAATGTCTTCTTCAATGGCGGTTGCAGCAATAATAGCATCAGGCAAAGGGATTTTTATAGTTTTTTTAATTGCAATTGCCCTGTCTTTAATTTTATTACTAAAAGGAATGATGCTACAGAATTCAACAGCAGTTTCCCTCGTTTTCATTTCTTTTTCAGAAATATCTTTTACTCCTGTAATTTCCATTTCTGTAATTACAGAAATAAAAGGAGCATTTGCAAAATAAGGCCTGACTGATGCCAGACCCTTCATTGCATAAATAATTATATTGGTGTCTAATAATAAATTACTTCCACTCACTTCTTGCCTTTTTTTGATAAGTTAACCCATCTTCAATTTTCGGCAGCTTACCAAAAAAAGCATCTACACTTTTTTTGGTAAGCTTGCGGCGGCCTTTTCTATTATTAAGAATGCTTTTTATTTTATGCTCCGGTGTTCCTTTTGGAATTTCAATTACCATGGTACATTCATTTATAAACTAAAGTTACTGTTTTTTAAACATTGTTTAGAGGCAGGTGCTGTTAAATTAATCTTCTTCAAAATAGTCTGAATCAATTTTTTTAATCTCGTAAGTATTCTGAACAGAAACACCAAGGTTGTAATCAATCATATATTGCGCCAGTTTTTCACCATCAATCAAAACTATTTTAGTGTCCATTTGCGAAGCATATTGAGTTGCTTCTTTTGTGAAATTTGAGGTAGTAATAAACACGCCTTTCTTTGCTCTTTGCCCTGCTAATGCACCAACAAATTTTTGCACTTCTGGTCTGCCTACAACACCGTCCCAGCGTTTTGCCTGAATATAAATAACATCCAGTCCCAGTTTATCTTCTTTAATAATACCATCAATTCCTTCATCGCCACTTTTGCCAATGGCTCTGCCAGCATCCTGTATAGAACCACCGTAACCCATTTTTACTAAAAGTTCAACTACAATTCTTTCGAAGAAATAGGGGTCAACTGTTTTTAATTTTGATAAAAGGTCTTGTTCTAACGATTGCCGTATTTTAATATATCCTAATTCAATTAGTTCTTCTGGATTTTGTTGTTTGGTTTCTTCTCCAATTTCTTGTTCAATTTCTACTGCTTCTTTTTTCTGAGGAACCTGAAATGCCAGGAATTCGGGAAATTGCTTCAAAAATTTTACATTAATTATTGGAGGATTTGAATCTATAATCTCTTTACCTTTTTCAGAAATAGTAATACAACCACGTTTGTAAGAATTTATCAAACC
>JAYVJU010000094.1:0-21490 GCA_043769035.1 Ferruginibacter sp. | reverse complement strand
GAATTATGAAGACGACTGGGGCGAACGCTATATCGGCCTTTTGGTAAAAGATGCCAATGGCAAATCTAATTACGATAACCAGGCCAACCAGAATTTTGCAGCTAACTTAAAAGGTAAACTGCTGCTGTCGCATGGCGGTATGGATGATAATGTGCCGCCTTATAATACTTACCTGGTTGCCGATGCATTGGTTAAAGCCAATAAAGATTTTGATCTGATCATCTTCCCAAATGCCCGCCATGGTTATGGTGCCGACAGTTATTATATGATGCGCCGCCGCTGGGATTATTTTGTAAAAAATTTATTAGGAGTTGAGCCGCCAAAAGAATTTAAAATTAAGGCAGAGTAAAAAAACAAAAAAGGTTTCCAACCTTTTTGCCGACATTACTGTTCATGTTGTATACCAATGTTGGTGACAGTATTTCCTAATCTTTAAAGTTGTCTACTCAGTCAATTTTTAAATTTTTAAGGCGATTGTCAATTACAACATTCATAGCTTTTTCTCGTATTTCTTTAGCTGATTTTAAATCATTGACTGCAACCGAAAATTTAATTAATTCTAAGCTTTTTTCTACAAGATTGTTATCATTAAATATTTTTAAGTGGGGACGATTTAAATTTTCATTTTTTTGAACAGAGTTCATTAAATCATATTGGCTTTTTAAAAGTGTAAACTCATTTACTGGATTACCAATATAATTTTGAATTATGTCATATCTTTTTGCATTAAACAAAGCATCTTTAACCCAATACCAACATAGTTTAGATTTCTCTGGATGCTGTTTTGCAATTGTTTCAAAAAGTTCAATTGTTTTAGTCTCATTTTCTAATTCCCTATTAATTGCAGCAACGTCAGCAAATAATTTTAAAGAAGCATTGCTATCTAAAATTTCTTTTGTCTTTTTATTTCTCATTTCACTTAATGCTGTCAGTGCTGGTGGATAAATGTCTGCAAGATCTTTCCAGCTTGATATTGCAAAAGATAAACGAACTCCTGCCATTGCTGGTTCATATTCTAAAACGTGGTCTTGAAACCATATATAACGTTTAAGTGCTTCGTCATATTTTTTTTCATTAACCATAGTTTGTGTTTCCGTAAGATATTTTTGCATATCCTGTCCAAAAGTGGAAAATGAAAGCAAAACAAAGATTCCGATAATTAATGTTTTCATATAGTATTTTTTAATTGTTTTCGTTCAATTATAGAGGTGCTGCAATACTGCCACCATCATCAGGTTTTGTGCAAGTATGGCTTAACAAACAAGTATCATTAATCGGTATTACCTTACTCTTTACTCTCAAATATCCGTATTTCAACACGCCTGTTTCTCCATTGTACCGAAGGATCGTTTAAGTCTGCCACCGGCCGTTTATTACCAAAGCTGTTTATTAATAAACGGGTTCTGTCAATATAAAAACTTGCTACGTAATCTGCACTTATCACAGCTCTTTCCAGTGCCCGTTTATCATTGGCAATTTCATTACCGGCGTTATCAGTATGTCCGCTGAAGATTGCTTTTAATTTACTGTTGGCTTTAAGTTTATTAACCACTTCAGTCAGTTTTTTATAAGCATCAGAGCGTAAAACAGATTTAGCAGGTTCAAAGTAAATGGTATAAAGAATAGTATCACCCTGCTGTTCTGTTTTAAGCGTATCAGAAAATAAAGGACAGCCGTTATTAGTAACAGGGCCACTAGCAAGCGGGCATTTATCAGCATCATCAATTATGCCATCGCCATCAGTATCCTGCACAGGGCAACCATTGTATTTAGCTACACCTTTATGTCCGGGGCATTTGTCGTCTTTATTTATTATACCATCGCCATCAGCATCGCCAAGGCTATCTATTACAACAACAGCTACAGGTAATTTTCTATCCGCCCTGTCTTCTTTTCGCTGGTCTTTCTTATCTTTTCGTTTGTATTTCTTTTCTTTATCAGTTGTAAACAGGGTATAGGCTGCATTAATACCAAATGTTTTCAATTTATGTTTTACGGCATTGGCTGCATCCTGGTAATAATCGCTTAACGGTATGCCTGCATTAAGCCATACACTGAATTTATCTATTTGAAAACCAGCAGCAAAATTCCAGCTTATAAACGTTGGTTTGTAAGTACCGGGCACACTGCCTGCTGTCAGGTTTGTTTTTGTATAATTTGCCGATGGCACAGCAGTACCAAAATAATTTACCTGTATATCTTCTTTACCTCCTGTAAAAATACTTACCGATGGTCCGGTGCCTGCAAAAAAGCTATTGCCCCCACCCATAGCAAATTTTTTAATCAGGGTAAGGTTAACATTAGCATAATTTATTTTTTGTGTATAGGCAGAATCTTTTTTGGTATTGTTGGCACCGGTTGTGTTTTGCATGGCATATTTATACCCCATGTTTTTATAAATTGCCGAGGTAAATAAGTTGATGCCGTTTTTGCTTAAAGGAATATCTGCAGTAATGCCGCCCCAAACAGATCCTGCCGATGAATACCTGTTGTAATCTTCGGGGCCAAAGGGAAATTTGTACAATGCCGTTTTTCCGGCACCGGCAGTAATACCATATTTAGTTTGTGCAAATGAATGTTGAGATAAAAGGAAAACAGCAGTTATAATAAACGTTGTTTTAAATACATCATTTAATAAAGGATGTTTTACCATACCGGCAGCTGTTTTTTTTGTGGGGTTATAAGGCGCCTGCATTAAATACAACAGGCATACTTTACTGCAAATATAAACTTAACATCTAATATAGCAGTAAAATCAAATTTACTTTTTTTAGGTAGCGTATTTTTTATCTTGTTATCCAGTTGAACTCATACTCAAGCGGCGCTTTTATGGTAGAACGTTCAGCAATCCTGCGGAAGCGCTCTGGTAAAGCCATCAGGTAATCCCTCGCTTTTTCTGCAGCATCTGTTATGCCGGTAATGTTGGGGACATTCCATTCCACTATCAGGCTTTCTAAAATATCTGTATAATCTATAGTGGTATATACACCCAGGCGCTGTGCCGCATCGCTGAAGTGGGTAAAGCTGGCGCCTATTTTTTCTCCCTGCTGCCGCAGAAAATGTGCAGGCATCACAATTTTTTTACGCATCATATCTTCAAAGGCAATCATCATTTCGCTGGCATCTATTTCAAAAATACTGCTGATAAAACTTTTATAGGCTTTGGCATGGCGCAACTCATCGGCAGCAATTACACCACAAATTTTAGACAGTTGATTGTTGCCATACTGCTTGGCCAGTGTGGCGGTACGGCGGTGAGAAATATTGGTGGCCAGCTCCTGAAAAGAAGTATATACAAAATTGCGGTAGGGGTCGCTGGCAGCGCCATTGTCAACACCATCGGCTAACAGGTATTGTGTGCTTATTTCCATTTGCCGCATATTAATACGGCCCGATAGGTAAACATATTTATTCAGCAGATCGCCATGGCGGTTTTCCTCTGCCGTCCACATACGCACCCACTTGCCCCAGCCATCACTGTTTTTTTTGCCAATGCCTTCAACATCCATCAGCCAGGTTTCGTAACTGGGCAGGGCTTCTTCTGTAATAATATCTCCCACCAAAACTGCCAGGTAATCGTAAGGCAGTTCTTTACATTCCAATTGCAGTTCTTTTATTTCTGCATAAAAGGTTGGCCTGCTGCTGTCGGGCAGCAAATCGGCGGGTTGCCAGTTATCATCAATCTTCTTTAAAAAGGTATTAATAATGGTATCCATTTTTTGCTCCAGAAAAGCCATCACTTCCAGCCTTGTATATTTTATATTTTCCGATGTACTTAAACTCATTGGTATTATTAGTTGTAATCCGGTGAAGGTACAACAGTTGCAATAAAGCAGGATAAGTACTGAATTTATCAACTTACTATGTTCCTTAATTTATAAATAAAACCCGGTAAAATATACCTTGCAGTGGGTATTGTATTAAATGCAGTAAAATGAGTACTTTGATAAAAAATTACGATTATGAAACCCTTTTTTTTGCTGGCAATTGCAACCTTTTTTGTTTCAGCATCATTTTCCCAAAATGCCGCTTCTGGTAAAATTGATTCTTTAGTAGATGCCTGGAATATAACCACCTGGTATGTAGGCGAACTTAAAAATGGTAAGCCAAATGGTTTGGGTGTGGCAGTTTACAAATCGGGCAACGCTATACGGTATGTGGGCAATTTTGTAAATGGAAAATACGAGGGTGTGGGTACATTACTTTTTAAAGAAGGGGCTTTTTTAGCCGGAGAGTGGAAGGCAGGGAAATTAAATGGACAAGGCGCCAACCTTACCACCGACAAAGTTTTTTACCAGGGAGATTTTGTTAATGGTGAAAAAAATGGTAACGGTACATTAGTTTACGGCAATAACAGTTTTTACCAGGGCAGTTATAAAAACGATAAACAAGAGGGCAGGGTAGTATCTGTGGGATCTGACGGTACCATTTTTAACGATAATATTTATGCTGCCGGAAAAATGAACGGACAAGGCTATCAATACGAAGTGAGCAGCAAAAAATTATTTGAAGGAACCTGGAAGGATGATAAATGGGTGGCACCTGCTACCGGTAATTACACATCGTTTTTTAAGAGCAATAGTTTTATTGGCGAAAAAACAGACAAGCAGGTATTAATGGGTATTATTAAAGAAAAAAAACCGGTTGATACAACATTCTATTACAATTACGCTGCAAAAAAAAGATACTATGGGCCTTATCGTAATGGCGTTTTCGATAAAGGTCTTATCATAAGGGACGATTCTACAAGATTTTTAGGCGCAGTAAATGATGATGGAGCTTACGGTACATGTGCTTTTTTAAAACTGGGTAAGTTTTATAATGCCGGCAATTACGAAAAAGATTTTATGAGTGGCGACAGAAACCTAAGCATCAGCATTGCCAATACAACTGTTTTTTACGGGCAGGTAAGCAATAAAGGTAATTGGAACGGGCAGGCCTGGTATGCCAATAATTCGAATGAAATTTATAAAGGAAAATATATTGACAACAATTTTACAGAAGGCTGGCGGATTGATAAAGTTGGCTATTGTGTTAAGGGAACCTGGAAGAAGGGAGGTATAGCAACAGTAGCTGCACTGTATAACGAAAAAGGGGAGCTTATAAATACAAAACCAAAAACATTTTCGGAGGCTTTATCAACTGTTGCAAGAGCTTATCCAGCCGGTTATTTCGGCTTGTCGGGCAATGATGATTTTAGCGACGGCTACGAGGAGTTTTTAGATGAATATTATCAAAGCCTGGTAAATCTTCCGGGTACAAGCTCGTATGATATTATAGGGTATAGTAAGAACGATTACGATCATTATGTTTCAACATTTGCTACAACATCAAGTTTTGACGAAGCCAAAAAAAAGTACGACTATTTATGCGCCGAAATAAAAAAGGCAAATATTGTGTTAAAAAAAGGAGCGGCTCCTGTTAAACTGAGTGGAGACATTAAACCAGCAGATGATGCCAACGATTTTAATATAAGCCAGTTTACTTTAACACCCGCTGCTAAAGGGTATAATTATTTTGCGGTATCGGTTGTAATAAGAAAAAATATTGATGGTGATTATGCAGTAATGATTATTTGCGGCGATAAGGATGATGCACTTACCCTTAAAGAAGAGGATTAATTTATAAATACACAATTAAGTATAACTGTTTTGTAAATTTTATGTTACTTGCTGTTAAATTATGCAGGTGTACAAAAATTGCTTTATAACTTGTCTGGTTTTTTCAATTAGCGTTTCTTCTTTGTTTGCTCAACAAAAAGATACGCTGTATTCTTTTACCGTTTTTAAAGATGTAAAAATTACGATTAACAGAACGGTACGATCATTTACTTCTAAAAAGCCTGCACTGCTGATATTATTTGCCTTGCCCAACGGTAATACCACTGCACAAACCATGGGTAAAAAAATGGCAGCAGGCGACGATTGGCATTTTGATATTCAGCACATAAGAGCACAGACTGCATTTTTACGTACAGTATTGCACAATAAAAATATTGTGGTAGCCTATCTTGAAAACGATTATAAAAGCTGGCCTGCGTGGAAACAAAAGCACCCGGAGTTTGCTGTTGAAATAAAAAGCATTGTAGATACTCTCTCATCTTTGTTTACTAAACCTGTTATTTACCTTAACGGGCATAGCGGCGGCGGCAGTTTTATTTTTGGATATCTTAAAGGAGTAACAGTTATTCCGGATAAGATACGCCGCATTAGTTTTATTGATAGTAATTATGGATACGATTCAACTTATACTAACCAGTTAATCACCTGGCTTAACAACAAACACCATAGCTTAAATGTATTTGCCTATAATGATAGTATTGCTTTGTATAACGATAAACCTGTTGTATCTGCAACAGGTGGTACCTGGTATAAAAGTCATTTGCTGTTAAAGCATTTGTCCCCAAAATTTAAGATAACAACTGAAACAAATGATAGCCTGGTAATAATAAAAAGCAAAGATGAAAGAGTACAGTTCTTCTTTAAATTAAATCCCTACCGCAAAATATTTCATACACAGCAGGTGGAATTAAACGGGTTTATACATAGCATTTTATGCGGCACAAAATTCGATTCTAAAAACTACCTTTATTACGGGCAACGGGCTTACGCCGCATTTATTAAAGATTGAGTGTTGTGTAAAATAAAAGAGATAGGTTATTAATATTGTAATTTCAATAATGCTGCGTTACTTCCTTATTATATTTTCTGTGTTTTTTTTAAGCTGTACGGCATCGTATAAAATTGCTTTACCTAAAAGAAAAGCAGCTGCAGTAAATGGCGCAGATTTCTACAGCCGGGTTGCTGCTATTGACAGGAATGAAAGGGAACTGCAGATAATAAAAGAAATTACTGCTGGTAATATTCCGGATTTTTTAAGAAAATTAGTTCCCGTAAATGTTTTTATAACCGATACTGCAAGCGGCAAAATTATTAAAGCCGCCTATTTTGTTACAGCAGATTACCTGAGTATTGGCAGCAATAAAAATTTTGCAAGGGTGCCCATGACACCAATGGCTGCACAACAGATTGCCGACAGCCTGCATTGTTTTTTACCAACAAAAAAAATGGTGGATGATATTTACGCAGCGGCTAAAATAAAATTAGTGCCACAACCATTAACTGTTTACAGGGATAGTGCCATAACTTTTTACCAGCATCATTTATTGATAGAAGAAGACAGAAAAAACAGGCATGGTTTAATTGCAGGGATAAAGAAAGATGTTGTCATTTCTTCAAAAATTAACAGCGATGCAAAACCCAACCGGGTGGCTATTTATGGCTGGCATCAATTAAACGGGCAGCCCATTCAGCCGCTTTACACAGGCCATGTAAATTGGTATGTTGATTACAGCCATGGCATAAGATTAATTTACCGCACCATACTCATTAACGGTAAAGCTGTTGATTATATTGATGTGCTAAAAGATAAACTCCTCCACAAATTATTAAGTGATGAACCGGCACCGGACTTTTACCGGTATGCCTATTAAAATAATGGGGCTTCAATTTTAACCATAGCAGCTTTCACATTTTTTTTACAACAGAGGCATCCCTTCACTCTTGCTTTACGATAGTTGTATTACAACACATACCATCCCTCATTCATTTTACCATTAAAATTAAATTTATGTTTAAAAAAATTAAGCTTATCGTTTTAGGAAGTGCCTTGTTGTTTGCAGGCTCCTGCAAAAAAAGCAGTGACCCGGTAGTACCTAACCCAAACATTTCTTTTTCGGCTACCATTAATGGTGCCAGCGAAGTGCCTGCCAATGCATCAACAGCTACGGGTTCTGCCACAGGCACTTTTAATACCACCACCAAAGTATTTACCTTAACAGCAACTTATACCGGTGTAACGGCATCTGTTGGTCATATTCACAAAGCCGCTGTCGGCGCATCTGGCGGAGTAATTTTTCCGTTTTCGCCAGTGACTTCTCCCATAAATTTTTCAGCTACATTAGATGCTACCCAGGAGGCAGATTTAATGGCCAACTTATACTATGTAAATATTCATTCTGCGGCTTTTCCTGCCGGGGAAATAAGGGGCCAGCTTATAAAACAGTAAACTAAAAGCACATCTCCCCAACAGCCTTTTGTAAGGTTGTTGGGTTTTTATGTTTCCAGCATCCCAAACGCCGGTTTTTACGTTAATAACACAGGTTAAACAGGTATTGATAAATTTGGTAACTTACTTTATCTTTAGTAGTACTTAAAAATTACAGGTGAATTTTAAAACCATTTTTTATAAACGGTTATGTAATTGTGCAAAGCTGATTCTGCCTGCATTGTTATTGTTATGCTGTTCACATTCATCAAAAGCACAAAATTGCCCTGATAATATTGACTTTGAAAATGGTACTTTCAACGGGTGGACCAGTTATATAGGTGGTGTGGTAGCATCAGGCGGATCAAATATTATTACCCTCGTACCATCGGGGGCAATGCCGGGCAGGCACACCATGATGTCTTCTTTTCCCGGCAATGGTGTTGATCCTTATGGTGGATTTCCAATCAATTGTCCTAATGGCAGCGGCCATTCCATTCAGTTAGGCAATACAAGTGGTGGTGCAGAGGCAGAAGGAGTGTCTTATGAATTTACCATTCCGGCAAATATGAATGAATACAATCTAATTTATCATTATGCCGTGGTTTTTCAGGATCCTAATCACCAGCAGAACGAACAGCCACGGATGGAAATAGAAATAACTAATGTTACCGATAATTTAACCATCAGCTGTTCTTCTTTTGCATTTTTTCCATATGGTACACCATTACCCGGGTTTAAATTATCGCCTAATCCCGGTAGCAATACCCCCGTTTGGTATAAAGACTGGTCGGCTGTTTCAATTAATTTAGATGGCAAGGCCGGTAAAACTATACGTCTGTTGTTTAAAACATCCGACTGTACTTTCAGAAGACATTTTGGATATGCTTATATCGATGTTAACTCTGAATGCAGCGGCCGTTTTGAAGGCGCTTCATTTTGTCCTGATGATACAGCAGTAAATGTAATTGCCCCATACGGTTATCAAAATTATACCTGGTACAACAGTACGTTTACACAGGTACTTGGTACACAGCAGGTATTAAAATTTCAACCACCACCACCTTCAAGTACCGAAGTTGCGGTGGTATTGGTACCTTATAATGGTTATGGTTGTTTAGATACTTTATACACTAATGTGGTAGATAATTTAGTGGTAACAGCCAATGCCGGACGGGATACCGTTTCATGTAATCATTCGCCGGTGCAGATTGGTGCTGCACCAACATTAGGTGTGAGGTATCGATGGTCACCGGTCACGGGTTTATCTAATCCCGATATTGCAAACCCCGTGGCATTGCCAGATACCACAACAACTTATGTGCTTACAGCACGTAGTAATGGAGGCGGATGTGTACGTACCGATGCCGTAACAGTAAAGGCATCGCTGGTAAATGATGCCATACAGGTTTTAGGCAAAACAACTTATTGTATTGGCAGTGGCGACAGTACCGTTTTAATTGTTGAACCTGCCGACAGTATTCAGTGGTACAGAAATAATATTCCTATAACCGGTGCCAACCAAACTGTTTACCGGGTAATGCAGGGCGGCGCTTATCATGCAGTTCTTTTTGGTGGCTTTGGATGTACCTTAACCACCGTTGTACAACAGGTAGATATCGGAACAGTTCCGGTATCTGGTTTTTCGGTTAATAAACCCGATCAATGTTTATTTGGTAACCAGTTTATTTTTACAAACAGCAGCACAAATGTTGTAGGTGAAATGATTTACAAATGGACTTTTGGAGATGGTAACGAAAGCAGCAGCAGGGATGTAACCTACAGTTATAAAAAAGCAGGGATATACACGGTAATATTAGCGGTAAGCAGTATTGCTATTTGTGCCGATAGTACAACATTTACAGTTGTTGTGCATCAAAATGCTGTGTCCGAATTTTCAGTTGAGCCAACATGCATTAATCTTCCTGTAATCCCAATTAATAATACAAAAGATACACTGGGCTCACCAATAAGTTATACCTGGACTTTTGGTAACGGGCAAATTTCTACTTTAAGAAACCCGCCTGCACAGGTATATACACAGGCCGGTAATTACGCCATAAACTTATCGGTAAGTACAGCACAATGCCCGTTTCCTGTTCATACTTTAAAACGCACTGTTATTATCGACAGGCCGGTGCCTGGCATTACATATCCATTAGAATATGCAGTAATTAACCTGCCGCTGGATTTACACGCCAGGTCAATTGGCGAAACAGCATTATGGAGCCCTGCACTAAATTTAGATAATGCAAAAAATTTTAACCCGGTTTTTAAAGGGGCAACAGAACAATTATTTGCTATCGATATAACAACAAAAAGCGGTTGTGTAACTACCGATTCGCAATTGGTTAAACTGGTAAAGAGTATTGAAATTTATGTACCCAATACATTTACACCAGATGGCAACGGTAATAATGATGTATTGCGTCCTGTGATGTATGGTATAAAACAACTACGCTACTTTAAGGTTTTTAACCGCTGGGGGCAACAGTTTTTTCAAACCCAAAACCCCAAACAGGGTTGGGATGGATTATTTAAAAATGTAAGGCAGGAAATGCAAACTGTGGTTTGGGTGGTGGAAGCATTGGGCGTAGATGGTAAAATTTATACAAAGAAGGGAACAACAGTATTGTTGCGATAAACATTTCTTCAACTAAATTGTTAATACAAATAAATTAAATAAAGTATGAAAAAATTATTTTCACTTAGCCTGATGGGAATTTTATTATTAACTGTGGTTGCATGTAATGCACAAAGCCCAAAAAGCCCGCCGGCAGTGGTTACACAAAAAGTGGGTGATGCAACTATCAGTATCAACTACAGTCAACCTTCTGTAAAAGGCAGAACGATAGGGAAAGACCTGGAACCAAAAGCTGGTGTGGTATGGAGAACAGGAGCAAACGACGCCACTGTTTTTGAAGTAGATAAAGATATAATGGTAGAAGGCAAAGCTTTACCTGCAGGTAAGTATGCATTATTTACATTGGTAAATGGAGATGACTGGATAATTATTTTTAATAAAACCTGGAAACAGTGGGGAGCTTTTAAATATAAAGACGCTGATGATGCATTAAGGGTAAATGTAAAAGCTGGTAAAGCTGATTCCTTTGCAGAAAAAATGGAATTTACCATAAGTGAAAAAGGAACAGTTACTTTAGTGTGGGGCGATAATAAAGTGGAGTTTGGTGTAAAATAAATTTTATCTGCTTATAAAATATTTTTTAACCTGATATGCTGTAGCAGCATAATTGTTTTGGCATCCCGTATTTCGCCGGTATCAATCATGAGCAGGGCTTTATCAAAGGGTAATTCCAGTACTTCAATATCTTCCTGCTCATAATCGAGTCCGCCGCCTTCATGTACTTTCATGTCGTTTGAATATGCTGCAATAAAAAAGTGCAGCATTTCTGTTACAGATCCCGGCGACATATAGACTTCAAATATTTTTTGCATTTCCGATATCTTATAACCGGTTTCTTCTTCTGTTTCCCGTTTAATGCAATCTTCCGGATTGTCGTTGTCCAATAAGCCTGCACAGGCTTCAATTAATAAACCCGAGCTGTTGCCATTTACAAATGTGGGCATACGGAATTGCCTGGTCAATATCACTGTTTTTTGCGTTGTATTATACAATAAAATGACAGCTGCATTTCCCCTGTCGTAGGCTTCCCGGTTTAGTGTTTCCCAGGTGCCATTGTTCTTTAAATATTCATAAGTTATCTTTCTAAGAACGTACCAGTTATCAGAAAGTATTTCGGTACTTACAATTTTTACTCTCTCCGTCATCAGGATAATGTTATTTTTTATTAATAAAGGTAGGAAGTTTTGTGTAGCAGTATTTGTTTCTTAAACTGCGGATGCAGTTAAAATTGTAATAGCGGATTTAAAGGGTTGCCAACCTTGCCCCGAATGTTTTAAGTAGACATGACTTTAAAAAGGTTGGCAACCCTTGTGACAATTTTATATGCAGTTAAAACTACTTCGTAAAACAATAAATAAAACTTATTTTTAAACACCCATTCAAACCTTAAACACTTAATTATGAAAATTCGTAAGGTAATTGTACGGTCTGTTTTAAGCCTGCTTGCTGTGCTGCTTATTGGCGGTATATGGTATGCCTGGAGGGCTTTCCCCATTATCAGCGGCTATGGATCTAAAAATATGTGCTCGGCTGTTTTTTTACAGCACCGCAGCCCGAAAGATGTACTTCGGGAAGACCTGGGTACTTTCCCTTTATCATTAGGCAGTTTTACCGTTAATGAAAAAGATTCTTCTGTTACAGGATCGGTATTTGGATTTGCCAAACGAAAAACCATTTACCGCAAAGGCATTGGCTGTACCATAGTTAATGATTTTACCGAAGCTGAAATAAAAGCACAACGCTTTACTATTCCTGCTGCGCCATCAATTAATGCAGACACTATTGCATGGCCTTACGGTAACAAAATAAATGATACCATTGCTGTTAATATTAATAAAGAGCAATTAGATAAAACAGTGGACTATGTGATGAATGAAAAAACAAAAGATGGTAAACCCACTTACACCAGTGCTGTATTAGTATTGTATGATGGTAAAATTGTGGCAGAAAAATATGCCCGTGGTTTTAATGTGAATACAGTGATGCTGGGCTGGTCGATGTCGAAAAGTTTAACGGCGGCAATGGCTGGGGTTTTGGTTAAGCAGGGGAAATTAAATGTAGATGCACCGGCGCCAATACCCGAATGGAACAATACAAAAAAGCAATCCATCACCCTTAAGCAGGTATTGCAGCAAACCACCGGGCTTGATTTTACCGAAGATTATAACAGCTACAGCGAAGTAACCAATATGCTTTTTAATAAAGGAGATATGGCTGCTTACACCGCAGGCCTGCCTTTAAAATATGAGCCCGGTACGGTATTCAATTATTCAAGTGGCAACAGCAATATACTCAGCCGCATTATACGCAAAACAGTGGGAGAGGAAGCCTATTCAGGATTTCCTTATCAATCCTTGTTTCATAAAATAAATGCCTATAGTTTTTTGCTGGAGCCTGATGCTTCCGGTACTTATATTGGCTCATCGTACAGTTATGCAACAGCAAGAGATTTTGCCCGCTTTGGTTTGTTGTACTACAATAATGGTAAATGGAATGGCGAACAGATATTACCCGATAACTGGCTGGCACAAAGTATTACACCGGCAGCTGCTGATAAAAGAAAACATTATGGTTACCAGTTTTGGATAAACGGGTTAAATAAAAATGAGCCGGCCACAAAATGGTATCCTGATGTGCCTGATGATATGTTTTTTTGTGATGGTTATGGCGGCCAGGGTATTTACATCATACCATCTAAAAAATTAGTGGTGGTTAGATTAGGGTTACAGGTAATTGACGAAAACAAATTTTTAAAAGAAGTGATTGCTGCTACGAGTAAGTAGTTGGAAGTAAAAGAGAGCACCCTAAAATGGATGCTCTCTTTTTTGCACTTACTTAAAAATATTTTTTTGAAAAATTATTTCCAAAACCCGTCTTCAGCAGTTTGGTCTTCTGAAAATAACCAAACCTGAACAATTTTTCCATCTGCAACTTCATACAAATCGTTACCATTCATATCAACTGTTTTATTACCACTTTTAGCACTAAAACGAACAGGACAAGAAACTAAGTTTCCATTCACCATCATTGCTCCTGCTGGTTTAATAGCTAATGAACCTTGTGTTGCTCCCATCATGTCGCCAAGCATTTTGCCAATAGCTTCAAGTCCAGTTTTTGTTCCGGAAAATTTATTGTTTCCGGGTTGGTGCCATTTTGCATCGGGACTGAAATACGAAAATGCTGTAGGAATGTCTCCTTTTGAAAGGGCTATTGAGTAAGCCTCTACTACTTCTTTTGCTGTCATTTTATTTACTTTATTTATTTGAATTAAAACATTGAATTATTGTTGGCTCTCTGTTCAGGCATCTGCATCATAGCATCCCAGTGTTCAGCTAATTTATCATTTTCAATACGATAAATATCTATAAACCTCCATTCTTTACCTGCCATTTCATATCGGGAATGAAGGAAAACAATATCACCTTCTGCCACAATGTGTTTGAATTCGACTTTTTGTTTGGGCACTCCTTGTGATATTAACATTTGTACAAATCCCTTTACACCATCTTGACCATCGGGAGCTGTCGGATTATGCTGAATAAAATCTTTACTCAAAAATTCATCTACACCTGTGCTATCTAAATCGCCAAAAATTCTTTGATAAGCAGTAGTAACTAATTGTTTGTTTTTTTCTAATTGTGTCATAATTTTTTTTAATTATTGCGCAAAACTAAACCATTTCTTACCTTTGTACAAGTACTTACAAAATAGTAAGGTACTAACCTAAAAGTTAGAAATAAGAATAGCCAGTATATAAAATGGAAAAAAGTCAAAAAATAATTTTCACATCAGACGAAAACTGCCCGGTAAGGAAGTCATTAACTTTATTGAGTGGTAAATGGACACTGTTAATATTATTTCAAATAAACGAGAGAGTATTAAGATATGGTGAGCTAAAAAGAACGATTCCTGGGATTAGCGAAAAAATGCTGATTCAAGAGTTAAATTTTTTGGTAGAACGTAAATTCATTTCTAAAAAATCATTTCCAGAAATACCACCTAAAGTTGAATACAGGTTGACCAAACTTGGACTGAACACTTTACCCATCATTGACAAACTTGCTTCATTTGGCTTGGAAAACTTAAAATAAATTGCCTGTCCGTTATATGCAAGGCTGCATTTAAAAATATTATTCCAGACAAAATCAATTTAATTGCGCCAGGCTTTCTGCCGAACTAAAATCAACAGCACTGTAATCTTTTATTTCTTTATATAAAGTATCTCTTTCAATGGGCTGGCGTTTTACCTGTTTAATTAATGTAACCAGTTCCTGTGTACTCATGGCAGGCGTTTGTTCTTCGCTACCGGCCATGCTGTAAATTTTTGTACTGTCGTCGATGGTGCCATCAATATCATTTACACCAAAGCTTAAACTTAATTGGGCATTCTGCCGGCCCAGCATTGGCCAGTAAGCTTTAAGATGAGGAAAGTTATCTAAGTAAATTCTGGAGATGGCATACAGGCGCATATCTTCTGTGGTGGTGCTTTCCGCAACATTGCTCATATCATTATCCATATTGCGGAATTTTAATGGAATGAAAGTATTAAAGCCCTTTGTTTTATCCTGCAGTTCCCTCAGCCTTCTCATATGATCAATACGGTGTTCGTATTTTTCAATATGTCCGTACAACATGGTGGCGTTACTGTGCATACCCAGTTTATGTGCTTCTTCATGTATAGCCAGCCAGCCATCAGCATCTACTTTATCTTCGCAGATCTGTTTTCTTATCTCAGGATGAAAAATTTCTGCACCACCGCCGGGTAAACTGTCTAAGCCGGCTTCGTGTAATTGCTTCATACCTTCTGCCGTGGTTAGTTTTGCTTTGCGGAACATATAATCCAGCTCAACAGCTGTAAATGCTTTTACATGCAGGTCGGGGCGATGGGCTTTTATCTTTTGCATCAGCTCAATAAAATAAGCCATATTCATTTTAGGATGAACGCCGCCAACAATATGCACTTCGGTAATGGGTTTGCCATCGTATTTTTTTACAATGTCCAGCATCTGGTCAATACTTAATTCCCAGCCTTCTTCTTTATTAGCATACAAACGGGAGTAGGAGCACAATTTACAACTGAATACACAAACATGAGTGGGTTCAATATGAAAATTGCGGTTGAAATATGTTTTATTACCATGCAACCGTTCTCTTATAAAATTGGCCAGCGTGCCTGTAAAAGCAAGGCTGCCTTTTTCAAAAAGGGTAAGGCATTCGGCATCGGTAATGCGTTGCTGGTCTTTTACCTTTTGGGCTATATTTTTTAAAGCAGTATCAGCGGTATTATTGATTAAAATATCTATGGTTGCAGGCATCAGTTTTATTTTTTGCAAAGTTACGGGGATATGTTTTTGTTTGTATAAATAAGAAGAAAGGTTTTATTGGATAAATATATATCTTACAGTAAATATTTGTGTGGTGTACTATGAAGAATATTATATGCCTGCTTTCGTTTTTAATTATTGCTTTTACCGGCTACAGCCAGGAGTATAAATATGCTTATTACCTTGATGCTAACCTTAATTTTGTAAGTAAAGAGAAAGCTGCAGCCATAGGCAAAGCATATGAGCAAAATGGCCTGATAATACTGGATTGTTTTGGAATACAAACCGGACAAAAGGTTTTTACTGCAACGTTTAAAGATTCTTTGCTGCAGGTAATGCATGGCCAGTACACCAGTTATTATGAAGATGATTTTATCGAATCTCAGGGAGACTACAACGAAAATGAAATGGATGGCCTTTGGAAAACCTGGGATAAATATGGCTTAATAACAGACAGTGTTTTTTACCGTAAAGGATTAAGAACTGCTTATGGAAAGTATAAATATGTATTCAATAAAAATTACAGGTTACTTATTCCAACTATTGACAGTATAAAAAAAGATGGGTATGTATTAATTTATTCATTCACCGACAGCTTAAAAAATACTTTTTATGAGCATGAATTAACACTTGATAAAGGAATTGAAAAACTGAATTTTGAGAGTAGTTTTACCGGCAATAGTGGCTTGTTAAAAGAGTATGACAGTACAGGTAATGTAAAAATGGATTCAGTCTTCAACAGAAAACTGGAAGATGCTGAATTTCCGGGAGGAGATTATGAGTGGCGGCGTTTTCTGCAAAAAAACCTGAACGTGGAAATTCCTTCTAATAATAAAGCACCCAGCGGCACTTATACTGTTATTATACGTTTTGCAATAGACATCAATGGCAATTTAATTGATGTTGGTGCAGAAACTAACCCCGGATATGGCGTAGCAGCTGAAGGAATTCGTGTTATAAAACTTTCACCCAAATGGAAACCAGCCAAAAAATATGGCAGGCTTATTAAAACATACAGGCGGCAACCAATGACATTTCTTGTTGATAATGGGTAAAATATTTTTTTACCGGTGGTTTAAAGGCTATTTATAATTAACTTTCAATCTCTTTAATGTAAAATTAAAATTTGCTTATGAATCTTAAATTCAGACTTACCCTGATGAGTTTTTTGCAATTCTTTGTATGGGGTGCATGGCTTATTACAATTGCTACTTATTTTTTTGGTAATAAAATGGGAACCGGTGTACAGTTCGGCGCTATTTTTTCAACACTGGCACTTTCCTCATTATTTATGCCGGCATTAACCGGTATTATAGCCGATAAATGGGTTAATGCAGAGAAACTTTATGGAGTATTGCATATTCTTTATGGCGCTATTTTATTTTATGTGCCGCAGGTGCATGATGCCAATACTTTGTATTATGTAATTTTTGCTGCAATGATCTGTTACATGCCTACTATTTCATTGTCTAATTCAATTGCTTACACCATTTTAAAAAATAATAATTACGATGTTATAAAAGTGTTTCCGCCCATTCGGGTGTGGGGTACTATTGGTTTTATTGCCGCCATGTGGACGACCAATCTTTCAGGAAGTAAAGGCAATTCCAACCAGTTTATTATTGCTGCGGTTGCTGCAATTGTATTAGGTATTTTTTCATTTACATTACCCAAGTGTCCGCCTCAAAAAAATATTGCCAAAGATGCTTCAATAATTGAGCAGCTGGGGTTAAAAGCTTTCACGCTGTTTTCTAATTACAAAATGGCTGCCTTTTTTATTTTCTCCATGTTCCTCGGTGCAGCATTGCAGCTGACAAATATGTACGGAGATACTTTCCTGGATGATTTTAAAAAAGTACCTGTGTATCACGATTCTTTTGTAATAAAATATTCTACAATTATTTTGTCTATTTCGCAGGTTTCCGAAACTATTTTTATTCTCGCTATTCCTTTCTTCCTTAAACGGTTTGGTATTAAAAAAGTAATGCTGATTTCCATGCTGGCATGGGTGGTGCGTTTTGCCCTCTTTTCTTATGGCGATCCGGCCGGTGGATTATGGATGATCATTCTTTCCTGTATTGTTTACGGAATGGCTTTCGACTTTTTTAATATTTCAGGATCGCTGTTTGTAGAAACCAACACTGATTCAAAAATCCGCTCAAGTGCCCAGGGATTATTTATGATGATGACAAATGGGGTAGGCGCTTTTTTAGGAAGTAAAATAAGTGGTTTTGTAATTGATAAATTTTATACACTAAAGTTTACAGATTTAGCAAGCCTGCTTAATTACTTAAAAACCGACGACATTAAAAACCCGGCAGTTAAAGAAATATTAAGTTACAACGAGGTGCTGGCAGATAATACTTTTAAATCGGCTGTTTATATAAAGCAATGGCAACCCATCTGGCTTTCATTTGCTATTTATGCTTTAGTGGTGGCTGTACTATTCGCCATCTTTTTCCGGCACAAACACGATCCCAACGATATAAAGACTGTGCAGCATTAATTTCAACTCAACTATTAACTGCATAAAAAAGTCCTCCGCTTAAAAACGGAGGACTTTTTTTTATTCACTAAGGTTGAACTTACTTCAACAATTCTATCTTTTTTACAAAGTTTGCTTTTGGTTGTGCACCAACCAGTTTGTCAACCACCTGTCCGCCTTTTACAAAAAGTATAGCAGGGATGCTGGTGATACCGTAGTTCATAGAAACCTGTGGGTTATGATCCACATTTACCTTACCAATATTTACCTTGCCTTCGTATTCTTTACTAAGTTCTTCAATTACAGGTCCTATTGCACGGCATGGACCGCACCATTCTGCCCAAAAATCAATAACTGTTAATTTATCGCTGTCTAAAACGTCGGTTTTAAAGTTTGCATCTGTGAATTCGTGTGCCATAATATTTTTTTATTTTAATTTTTATAGAAGGGAGCAAATTTACTGCCAATCCTGTTAAGATGCTGTTATGACATATCCACAGTATGTGACCAAAAATATTGTCATGGCAAAAGCCATAGTGTCGGCTGCTGGTCTGGTAGCCTCATACAGCTTGCATTTGCCAGGTTTAGATTTTATCTTTAGTAGCTAAAACCTAATTACCATGTATTTAATAAGAGAAGTTTTTCAGGCAAAACCCGGCAAAGCCAAAGACCTGGTAAAAATGTTCAAACTGGCAGCCCCACATTTTAAAAAAAATCAGGGTATTGGCGACATGAAAGTAATGACAGATATAGTTAGTAATTACTGGACTGTTGTAGTTGAATCGGAAACCAACGATATTGGCGGCTTTTTTACCGACCTCCGTTCCGCCACCATGAGCGATGAATTAAAGGACATAATGAAAGGGTATATGGATTGTGTTGCAGGCGGGCACCGGGAAATTTTTATGATTGAGTGAAATTGATGTACGATGTTGGGTGTACGACACTTTAACGGACATTACCAAATCGCCTCCTGCTGGCTGTAGTTTTTTGTGTCATATTAAAAAGGTTTTGTTCCATTCTCAACACACTGGTGTTTGTCAGGAAACACTATCAAAGCAAATTTTGTTATTTCGGTAAAAAAAGTTTCAACAATTTTTATACTGTCAATGCATGACTGATGAGAAATGCAAATCCTTTCATTACCGTCTATTTCAAATGACTTATTTCGTTGTACAAAGTTTTCAACTGTCTTCCGCTTTCCAAAATCCGAAATAGACCCACTGTTATGAACAAGTGAATTCCTTATTTCATAAAGTCCTACAATGTCTTGCCATAATGAGCCTTGAAAGTCAAAATCCGTGTATAATATTTTCGTTAAGAATGTTTTGAATTTATCAAGCAAGTCACCTTTGAAGTCTCGAAAGCCGATTGCTAAATTTTTATACTTCTTAAAATCCTGGCAGTAAGCGTCAATTTCAGCTTCTAATAGAATAACGATTGATATTATTATTGACTTTCTTAAAATTTCACCTTGTGTATGTTCAAAATGATATTTTAAGTTGTCCAAAGTGTCGCTGTCCAAACCTTTCACTTTGTCGGATTGCAGATTTAAGTGTGTAGTTTTTATGAAACTTTGGACTTCATTTAAATAAATTTTTAATTCATCAAGTTGCATGTCAATACCTACAAAATTTCCGAAAAAATTATTGTTTGCTTTTTCACCTTGTGTCCATTCAGTCATTTTTAATTGAGTTTATTTCGGATTGTTTCAGTTCGTCTGCAGGGTGTTTCGTTAAACTTACAACCAACAGACTAATATCTGTCGTACATCTAACACCGTACATCAACCAGTTACCACACTCACTTCAACATCTACATTATTGTTTAAAAAAACGGCCATTTCATCATTCATGGTAAAGCCTTTTTCTAAACTGTACATGCCTACCTTAAAATTATGCCTTGTATCAACTACATTAAATTTTAAACTTGCCGTACCGGGATTGCTTTTAATATTACTGTCGATAAAATTTACAAAGTCTGCATTAATAAATTGTGGCTGCACTTCAATTACCACTTGTTTAGTAAGCGTTGTTTTTACCGTATCCAGTAAATGTATTTTAGATAAGCGGAATTCGTACTGATCGCTGTTGTACCTGGGTTTAAATGCACCTTCAATTAAAACGATCATGCCCTTTTCTAAATAATTATTGTACCGTACATAATCTTCTCCCCATAAAAAAAATTCGGATTTACCACTGAAATCTTCAATGGTAATGATACCAAAATTTTTACCTGTTTTTGTTAAGCGGTGCTGTCCGTCGGTAACCAAACCTGCCACCCTGAACGACCTGCCGGGATTGGGATTATTGGCAATACTGTTTTTATACTCTACATAATCGGCCAGCGGGATGATATTATAATGTTTCATTTCAAACTTATAATTATCCAGCGGATGGCCGCTGATGTACATGCCGGTTACTTCTTTTTCGTAATCTAATTGCTGCACCAATGGCCATGGTTCGCAAACAGATAATTTGGGTGGTGTAATTTCCGGCATAGCCATATCGCCAAATAAAGTATTGGTGCTGGTAGCAGCCTGTGTTTGAAAAACACTGCCAAATTTTATGATCTTTTCCAGGCCCTGTACATCACCGGGAGCGGTATAAAAATATTGTGCACGGATGACATCAGTAAAACAATCGAAGGCGCCACTGTAAGCCAGACTTTCCAATGATTTTTTATTAACTGATTTTTGACTGCAACGTTTTACCAGGTCGAAAATGGTTTTAAAATGGCCGTGCTTATTTCTTTCAATAATAATATCTTCAATGGCTTTTTCGCCAACACCTTTTAAGCCACTAAAACCAAAACGTATCTCTCCTTTTTTATTTACTGCAAAACCATTCTGACTTTCATTAATATCGGGGCCCAGTACTTTTAAACCCATGCGTTTACATTCCTCCATAAAGAAAGTGATCTTATCAATACTGCCGGCGTGGTTTAGCACCGCAGCCATGTATTCGCTTGGATAATGTGCTTTTAAATAAG
>JAYVJU010000093.1:0-5998 GCA_043769035.1 Ferruginibacter sp. | reverse complement strand
GATTTTAAATTTTTGAATTAAGAGTTGTCAGCCTGAGCTTGTCGAAGGCGGGTTAAAAACTAAAGGTATAACGGTTTCGACAAGCTCAACCTGACAGCTTTTTAAACAGAGACACTACCCAGTGGTTACATTGCTTATTTAAATAGATTGATTTTAAAACATTAGAGCGCCGCTGGTAATAAAATACCAGCAACAAAAACGGAATGCAATAACTTTGTTTTACAAAAACAGTATTGAGTTGAAATTTTCTTTAACCGCCTTTTTTCTTGCCCTTTTTTTTACAGCTTTTTCTCAAAAAGATTCTGCAAAGCTTATTACAAACTCCGGTATCATCATTGGTAGTATTTTAGATGCTGATAATACCAAAGCAATTAGTGCTGCTACCGTTATACTTACAAAACTTTCAGACTCCGGGTTTTCTAAAACTGTGATAACCGTTAAAGACGGTTCGTTTTTATTTGAGCAATTACCGTTTGGGTATTACCGCCTGCAGGTAAGCAGTATTGGATACAATAATTTAAAACTCGATAGTATTTATTTACGGGCAGAGCGTTTTGATTTTGACCTGAATGAAATTAAGTTGCATAAAAAAACCACTGACATGGAAGAAGTGGTGGTATATGCTGAAAAACCATTGATAGAAAGTAAGGATGGTAAAATAATTTTTAACGCAGGCGAATCCGCACTTAGTTCAGGAGCATCTACCACAGAATTATTAAAACAAACACCGCTGGTAAATGTAGATAATGATGGTAAAATACAACTGCGTGGTAAAGATGTAAAAATATTAATTGATGATAAACCCGTAGAGTTAAATGCCAAACAATTACAGGACCTGCTGGAAAGTATGCCCGGCAGCATGATTGATAAAATTGAAGTGATGACTACGCCACCACCGCAATATGCCAGCGAAAGAGGCGGCGTGATAAATATTGTTACTAAAAAAGGCCGTGTGGGAATGAGTGGCCGGGTAAATATAAGTTATGGCACAAGAGGAGAGAACGGTATCAACGGCAATTTCAGTTACCGTAAAAACAAAATTGCTTTAAATGTAAGTGCAGGTTTTGGATACAACGAATATGAAGGCAGCAGTTACAGTAACCGGCAGAATATTTATTTAGATTCCACCAACTATTTTAATATTATTGGCAATAACAATAATAACAGCCTGCGGCCTAATGCAAGAATAAGCCTTGACTATGATATGAACAAACGGAATGCTTTCAATCTTACCACATTTTACAACAGCAGCGATGCAGAAAGCAACAATGAAAACGAATACACCAATCTTAACCGTAATAATTTAATTTATAAACTGAGCAACCGTTTTATTACAACCAATAATACCAGCAGGTCGCCAAACATTAATGTAACTTATACCAACAAGGGCAAAATGCCCGGTGTGGTATTTAAAATAATTACCGGTGTAAACTTTGGTATTAATAATACGGAGAGAGATTATTTTCAGCAATTTTTAAACCCTGATTATACACCTACAGGTACCGACAGCAGTCAGCAACAAATAACTGATGTAAAAAATAATATCATCAGCATCCGGTTTAATTACGACAGGCCTTTAAAAAATAATAAACTTTACCTTAATGCCGGTAATGGCTTAATACGCAGCAACAGCCACAATATTTTATATACCAGTTTTTTAAAAAAGCCCGATAATATTTTTGTGCAAAGCGAATTGCTGAGTAATAATATCCGTTTTCACCAGAATATATTTTTTTACCGAACCGCTCTGCGGTACACAGTTAAGCCCGAGTTTAATATAACTGCTGGTGTGCAGGTAGAGCAAACCACTACCAATTTTGATATTGCCAATACAACCACCGATTATGCCAACAATTACTGGAGTGCTTTGCCCTTTGCCACCATTATAAAAAAATGGGAGAATGATATTACCGCCACATTGAGTTACAAAAGAACTATACAGCGCCCCGGGCTGGCACACCTCAATCCCAGTGTTGATTATGGCGATCCGTATAATACCCGTTTTGGCAATCCTTACCTGCAACCTTATTTTGCAGAGAACTTCGATTTTATTGTAGGCAAATGGAATAAGCTTTATTATATAAATGGTTCTGTGGGGTATAATGCGTTGCAGAATATTTACAGCTCTATACGAACACTGCAGCCAGATGGAAAAACAAACACCACATGGCAAAACCTCAGCGGCCGCAAAGAATACGAAGCCAATGCCTGGGGAGGTTATACAGTAAACAAAAAATTAAAACTTAATTTAAGCCTGGGCTACAGTTATAATGTATATAGCCTGCGTGACAGAACAGTGAACCGCTACAGGAATGGCGGCTCATTTTTTTCTACACTAAACGGGAGTTACCTGTTTAATACTTTACTGAATGGTAATGCAAGTTTTACTTTTAACCGTTTTGCCAATCCCCAGGGCACGGTAAGAAATACTTTAAGTATGAATATAGGGGTGCAGCAAAAATTCTTTAAAAAGAAAATGATCCTGGCATTGAGTGTTATTGATCCTTTACGGCAGCAACAAAATAAAATATTTACTTACGCTGGTAATTTTAACCTGGAAAGTTACAGTACTACCAAAACAAAAAATTTCAGGATTGCACTGAGTTATATTTTTAGTAAGAAGGTGAAGAAGAATACAGCCAAAGCGGATTTGCTGAAGAAACTAAAGAAGTAATAGCCGAAGATTATTTTTTTGCAAATGAAGAATGCAACTTTACTCATCATCAACGATCAGCAGCATATCTTTTTTTCGATTTTTTACTACGGGTAGAGTAGGTGGGTTTGGGTGAGGTTACAAAAAAAGCAGCTTCATCGGAATTTACAATATCTTCCACTCCATTTCGGTAATAACTAAATGCTAATGAAACTACATATTGTCCGGGCTCGAGAGGAATAAAATTTTCTATACAAACAGTATCAGTTAGAGAGTCTTTAGTTGTAAATTTTCTCAATTCAGTATCCGCATATGGATGAAAAAATTGATTTACATACATATTTACCAATTTATTTTTAATAAATTTCATTAAATAAAAATTGCAATCTGCAATAGGAATTCGTTCACTTGCATAAGTAATCTCTTTATGTACTTGAATATCTTGTGTATCCGATAGTACTTTGAGGTTAGGGATTATAAAATGTTTTGATTTGATAGTTATTACTTTTACAGTAAGCTTTAAATTTTTATTTCCTGGTGCTTCTACTACAGGGAATTCCTGACTGAGACATACATTTACCAATAAAATCAGGGATAGCAAAAATCCCATTTTAGCAGCATTGTCCTTTATTTTGGAAGCAGGCATACTATTGATTTATTGTTTGAAGTCATAATTATTGTAACGTAAACAGGATTGTATAACTTATACTTTCGCCGGCAATCTTTTAGCAAGCCAGCTATCTTTCACCGGCACTATCCATTTTTCCAGCAATTCTTTTTTGGTCAATACCGTATTGTTAAAATACAGCGTATCGCCATTTATAAAATTATTTTCGGCAGCATAATTTAATTGAGAGAGTGGCAACAGCTGCACTTTATCTTTTACTATAAATCCCAGGTTCTGCCGGTTAAACATATCTACACTGAATTTTTTTTCAATGTCTTTTATTAAATGAACTGAGCTGTCGGTACTGCAACCACTTACTCCGCTTTGTGTTTCATCTGCCATTACAACAATAAACTGTCCAAAAAATAAATTGGCAAATCCTTTCACTTCATCGCCATGGCTTTTCCAGGTGGCCACAAAGTTTTTCAGCATATCTTCCATTTCAAAAGCTTCGCTCATTAAAAATAAACGGCTGCTTTGATAAATCCATACTTTGGAGTTATCATCAAAATCTTCGGGAATATGTTCGTTTAAATCTAAATCCATCATAAAATATTTTACAAAATGTTCTTCGTTTAAATCTTCGCCAGTTCCTCCCCAACAAGTTGGGAACGGAGGGGGCTTACATTGATTGCGCCACCAGCTCTGCAATATCCAACACCTGTACCTGTTCTTCTTTTTCATTACTTTTTACGCCATCAGTCATCATGGTATTACAAAATGGGCATGCCGCAGCAATAACCGATGCACCTGTAGCCAATGCCTCTGTAGTACGTTCTACATTTATTCTTGTTGTGCCTTTTTCTTCTTCTTTAAACATTTGTGCACCGCCGGCGCCGCAGCATAAGCCATTGCTTTTGCAACGCTTCATTTCCACCAGTTCTGCATCCAATGCTTCTAAAACTTTTCGTGGTGCTTCATAAATATTATTGGCACGGCCTAAATAACAACTGTCGTGGTAAGTAATTTTCTTTCCCTTAAAAGTACCACCTTCAGTCATTTTAATTTTGCCTTCATCAATCAGCTGCTGTATAAATGTAGCATGATGGATCACTTCGTAACTGCCGCCCAGTTCCGGGTATTCATTTTTTAATGTATTAAAACAATGTGGGCATGCCGTTACAATTTTTTTAATGCCATAACCATTTAGCAGCTGTATGTTCTGGTAGGCCATCATCTGGAACATGAATTCGTTACCGGCACGCCTTGCAGGGTCGCCGGTACACATTTCTTCTTTACCCAAAATAGCATAGTTAATACCTACTTTATTTAAAATGGTAACAAATGCTTTTGTTATTTTTTGAGCCCGTTGGTCAAAACTTCCGGCACAGCCCACCCAAAATAATATTTCGGGGCTTTCGCCTTTTGCCATCATCTCAGCCATTGTTGGTACCTGCATAAGTATTAATTTGTAATACACAAATGTAATTAATAGTTTTACGATTGCCGTTTGCTGTTAAGGGTTTATTTTTGAGCCTTTAATATTTGATTTGAAAAATATACTACACAAAATAACCAATTGGGAAGCCTGGCCTTTTAAACTGATCTATGCACCTATAACGCCGGTCTGGCTTTGGTATATGCTGAAGTCGGGGGCATTTTGGTTTTTTACCTCCAGCAATCCAAAACTAACTTTTGGCGGTATGGAAGGCGAACCCAAAAGAGAAATGTACGACCTGCTGCCTGTTGAATTGTATCCCACCACATTTAATGCTTTGCCTGCCGAAGATTTTACTATTGTATTGGAGCGGCTGCGCCAAAGTGGTATTGAATATCCTTTAATTGTAAAACCTGAAATTGGCGGGCAGGGTGTTTTATTCCGAAAAATTGATACGGAAAATGACCTGCTGCGGTATCATACAAAAATGCCTGTTGAGTATATTGTACAGCGCATGGTACATTATCCTATGGAAGTAAGTGTGTTTTATATCCGTCATCCAAAAGAAAAGAAAGGAATAGTTACCGGCTTTTTACATAAAATTCCCTTACAGCTTATCGGCGATGGGAAGCATACCGTTGAAGAATTGATCCTGCAACATCCGAAGGGCAACAAAAGAATGGACGAATTACACAGTAAGCATAAAGAAACATGGCATACTATATTGCCTGCCGGAGAAAAGTATATGCTTAGTTATGCGGCCAATCACAACCGTGGGGCCCACTTTGTTGACCTGAAAGAACATATTGATGATAAACTGGTTGGTATATTTGATAACATCAGCCAGCGGATTAATGATTTTTTTTATGGCCGCTACGATATTATGTGCAGCAATGTTGAAGATTTAAAGAACGGAAAAAATTTTACCATACTGGAGTATAATGGTTGTGGTGCCGAACCCAATCATTTTTATGATACCGGCTACACATTACTGGGTGCTTACAGCGAAATATTAAAACACTGGAAGGCTTTATATACCATCAGTAAATATAACAGACAGCAGGGTGTTGCGCCATGGCCACTGCAAAAAGGGCGCAGATTTTTACGGGATGCCAAACAAAATTTTAAAATGATGAAAGAAGCAGATAGTAAAATGGGGTAGCTGTATGCAGAAAATTATTACAATATTTTTATGGGGGTTGATGATAAGCTTTTTGGGTTCGCTGCCATTGGGTACACTCAATATTGCTGCCATGCAAATTGGTATACAGGAAAGTATTACAGATGCCATGTATTTTTC
>JAYVJU010000092.1:0-10235 GCA_043769035.1 Ferruginibacter sp. | reverse complement strand
TAAACCAGTTTTAGCATGTTTGCCAAAATTAAACAAGCCTTTTTTACCGATTCCCTCACCATCGAGTGGGAGAATGTAACTGTAAATCCTTTAAAGTTCGTTTTAAAGAACGATAAGGGAGAAGTATGTTCCACTCTGGAAACCATACAGTCCAATCAAAAATATTTTAACTGGCGTGGATTGAATGATCTGCCTTATGGTAGATATTTTCTGGAGCTGAGCAATACCGATGGCGACCAGTTACTAAAGCTGGTTAAAAGAGTATAGCCTACTCGGCCAGCAGGCCAATACATTTATCTATCTGCTTAATGTATTGGTCAATATGTTTTTCAAAAGCTTTTTTGTCGGCATCGTTCATTTGCCCGGCCGAGGTTTTTAATATATTAACCTGCTCCTGCAATTGTGCAATGTGCTGGGCATTTTTTTCTTTTGTCTCCTGCAGGGCCGCAATCAATTTGCTTTGTCTTTCACTGTCTTTTTGTAATTGTATATGCCGCTTCATTAGTTTTTGAAGCTTATCGTTAATGCGTTTGATATTTGATTGCAGTTCTGACATATATTGCCCCTAACCCCTAAAGGGGAATTAGTGTACAAATTATTTAAATATCTTTTCTATTCTTGAAATTTAGTATCCTCCATTCTTATTCCCCTTTAGGGGTTAGGAGCATCTATTTCCTTATCTCCGCATTCAGTTCTTTTTCATAAGCGCCAATGATCTTGTTCATCATCGCATCAATTTCAGTATCAGTCATTGTTTTTTCTTCATCTAAAAAAGTAAAACTAACTGCCATCGATTTTTTGTTGGCGCCAAGTTTTTCACTTTCAAATACATCAAACAAGTTAACATTTTTTAATTTACCCAGCTTTGTTGCCAATGTCGTTTTTTCTATCTGCTGGTATTGAATGTTTTTGTCTACAACAATAGACAGGTCTCTCTGTACTGCAGGGTATTTGGATATCTCCTTAAAACTGATACGGCTCTTTTTACTTAACTCCATCAGCTTATCCCAGTTTATATTAGCGTATAAAACAGTTTGTTTGCAATCGAATTTTGCAGCAGTTGCTTTATTGATTGTTCCGGCTATTGCAACCACTTCATTTCTTACTTTTATTTCAACTGCATGGTCTAATTTTTCATTTGCAGTAATTGAAAATTCATTTATGGTTACGCCGGTTACCGCAGCAATTTTTTCAAGGGCTCCTTTAATAAAATAGAAATCGGTTTTTTGCGCTTTACTGCTCCAGCCACCTTCGGTTTTATTACCGGTTACAAATAAACTCAGGTGATTATTTTCGGCGTAGCTGCCAGCGCCATCAGTTGAATAGGTTTTACCAAATTCAAAAAACTGCAGGCTGTTATTCTTCCTGTTTAAATTATAGGCAATGGTTTCCAGTCCTGTTTCCAGCATAGAGGGACGCATTACATCTAAATCTTCACTCAGGTTATTCATCATTTTTACCGTGGTTTGTAAAGTTGCTTCGGTAAAGTATTTGCTGTTAGTTATGCTGTTGGTAAATATTTCATTAAAGCCAAGTCCGGTTAAATAATTGGCCACTTTTTCTTTGTACGTAGCTTCATGTGCCAGCGTTTCTACTGCAGGTGCAATAGTTATCATTTGCGGAATATCTACATTATCAAGTCCATCTATCCGCATAATTTCTTCTACTAAATCTGCGGCAATAGTAATATCAGGTTTGCTAAAAGGTACTTTAACCCACATTTCATCCATCCCTTCTTTTATCATTTCAAAACCAAGGCTGGTTAAAATATTTTTAATGGTATCGCCATGATAATTTTTACCGCTTAACTTTTTCAGGTAATGGTACTTAAGGGCCACTTCTGTTTTTTCTTTAGGGGCCGGATACACATCAATAATATCGCTGGCAATTTCGCCGCCGGCAATTTCTTTTATCATGGCGGCAGCCCGTTTTAATACGTTTACGGTATTGCTGATGTCCACCCCTTTTTCAAACCTTGTAGCAGCATCGGTACGTAAGCCATGCTTAACAGATGATTTACGTATGCTGATGGGATTAAACCAGGCACTTTCTAAAAATATATTTTTTGTAGTTGCCGTAACACCGCTATGCAGGCCACCAAACACGCCACCAATACACATGGGTGCTTCGGTATTGCAGATCATCAGGTCTTCTGCAGATAATTTTCTTTCTTTTTCATCAAGTGTTATAAAAGGAGTGCCTTCGGATAAATTTTTTATAATTACTTTTTTACCTTTTATAGCATTGGCATCAAAAGCATGTAAAGGCTGCCCGGTTTCGTGCAATATAAAATTGGTAATGTCTACAATATTATTGATTGGGCGCAGTCCAATACTCTTTAATTTTTGCTGCAGCCATTTTGGGCTATCCGCAATAGTTACACCCTGCAGGCTTACACCGGCGTAACGCTGGCAGGCTGCCGTGTTTTCAATAACCACTTCCATTTGCAGGCCCTGGTGATCTACTTTAAAATTATTTTTATAGGGTGATTTTACACTGGTACCTTTTTTATTGTGGTGCGATAAATAAGCACACACATCTTTTGCCACACCCAAATGGCACATGGCATCCATGCGGTTGGGGGTTAGCCCGATTTCAAAAATAATATCGTTGTAAGTATTAAAATATTCGGCAGCAGGGGTACCCACAACAGCGGTTGCCGGTAATACCAAAATGCCATCATGGCTTTGGCCAAGGCCAATTTCATCTTCGGCACAAATCATTCCATGGCTTTCGATGCCACGGATTTTGGCTTTCTTCATTGTCATCGGTTCGCCGGCAGATGGGTAGATGGTGGTGCCAATTGTTGCCACCACCACTTTTTGCCCGGCAGCAATATTGGCTGCGCCACAAACAATTTGTAATGGTTCGCCGGTACCAATATTTACTTTGGTAAGCGATAATTTATCTGCATCGGGATGTTTTGCACATTCCAGTACTTCGCCAATTACCAAGCCGTTTAATCCGCCTTTTATTTCTTCAAAAGCCTCCATGCTTTCTACCTCAAGGCCAATGGAAGTAAGGATCTTACTTAATTTTTCCGCTTCAATCTTTTCGGGCAGGTATTCACTAAGCCAGTTATAACTAATCGTCATTTATTTATATAGATATTTAATGAAGTGGCAAAGATAGTTTTTTGATAAAGAAGTACCAGCAATTGAATAAGCAATAAACTACGGATAGATTTTTAAAAATACAAACCATAAAATTTTACAACGGTGCAGAAAAAGAAATTTTGTTATTATCTTATTGTTAATAAAAGCAGAGGATTTACACATTTTACTGATTTTTAGTTTGTGAGTTTGCTGTTAATAACGTCTTGATAAGCTAACTTTGCTGTTAACAGAGCGTGGAAAACATACTAAAAAAAGAGAAAAAGGGTGATGTGAATAAAAAAGATGGCCGGTTTAATCTTCAATTGCATTTATCTTAGCCGCCCTGCAAAACTTAACACCCCAAACAAGGCAAGCAAAACATGGAACTTACTAACTATAATAAAGATAAAAAAGCAAGACGTAAAGCGTTACCCGACCTGAGTGGTATGATGTATGGCAAAGTTCCGCCACAGGCAAAAGAACTGGAAGAAGCTGTACTCGGTGCTATTATGCTTGAAAAAAGCGCATTTGATACTGTTGTTGAAATATTAAAACCGGAATGTTTTTATGTAGATGCCAATCAGCGCATTTATAAAGCCATGCAGGGGCTGGCCATAAAAAGTTTACCAATAGATCTGCTGACTGTTGTTGAAGAATTAAAATTTCGTGAAGAACTGGATATTGTTGGCGGCCCGTATTATGTCACCAAATTAACCAATGCTGTTGTTTCATCTGCAAATATTGATGCCCACAGCAGGATCGTGTTGCAAAAATTTATTCAACGGGAATTAATACGCATCAGCGGAGAAATAATCGGCGATGCTTATGAAGACAGTACCGATGTGTTTGATATGCTGGATGAAGCAGAAGGAAAATTGTTTGAAATAACCAACAGTCACCTGCGTAAAAATTTCGACAGTATTGATACGGTATTGGTAAAAACTATCCAGCGTATTGAAGACATGCGCAACCGGCAAGAAGATATTACCGGTGTGCCCACTGGTTTTCCGTCGCTGGATAAATTAACTTATGGCTGGCAGCCTACCGATTTGATCGTATTGGCAGCAAGGCCTTCGGTTGGTAAAACTGCATTTGCCCTTAACCTTGCACGGAGTGCAGCATTACATGCTACCAAACCAACAGCAGTAGGCTTTTTTAGTTTAGAGATGAGCAGCAGCCAGCTGGTACAGCGTATTTTAAGTGCTGAAAGTGAAATATGGCTGGAAAAAATTGCCAGGGGAAAACTGGAAGAGCACGAGATGAAGCAATTGTATAAACGTGGTATTGAACGTTTATCAAAAGCGCCCATTTTTATTGATGATACTGCTGCATTGAATATTTTTGAACTGAGGGCAAAATGCCGCCGGTTAAAAAATAAACATAATGTAGGCTTAATAATTATTGACTACCTGCAATTGATGAGTGGCGCAGGAGAGAACCGCAATGGCAACAGGGAGCAGGAGATTAGCCGTATATCAAGAGATTTAAAAGGGCTGGCAAAAGAATTACAGGTGCCCATTATTGCACTGAGCCAGTTGAGTCGTGAAGTGGAGAAAAGAAAAGAAGGTAATAAAATTCCACAGCTGAGTGATTTAAGGGAATCGGGAGCTATTGAACAGGATGCCGATATGGTGATGTTTTTATACCGTCCGGAATATTATGATATTACCGCCAACGAATTTGGCGAAAGCAACAAAGGCGAAACCTATGTAAAAATTGCCAAGCACCGTAATGGTAGTTTAGATACTGTTAAACTAAAAGCCTTACTGCATATTCAAAAATTTATTGAAGATGAAGGCGGCAATGATTTTGGCGGTGGTGGCAGCACTCAATCAGGTGGCGGCAACTGGAAACCTGTAGCAGGCCTGGATGGTGGCGATGGTGCAAAACTGTATATACAAAAGGGCAGCAAGATGAATGATGGAGAGTTTGATGATGATGCACCTTTTTAGCCCCTTCCGCCCCCTGAAGGGGGAACTGATTATGTAGAAAGATTAAAGCATAGAAATTTTATAATAATTTGAAGGGATGAAGAATTAAATTTGATTTTTTCATTCCTTTTTTATTTATGGCATTACCATTTTTTTATAAAGCAGATATTGATGTGGCAACAACAGCAGTTGCGCTGGATGAAGATACCAGTAAACATATTGTGCAGGTACTGCGTATGCAAAATGGTGAGCAATTACAGTTAACTGATGGCAAAGGAAATTTATTTACCTGCGAAATAACAGACAATAACCGGAAAAAATGTACCGTAGCAATCAAACAAACCACTAACTACAAACCACCAACAACAAACATCACTATTGCTATTTCGCTTTTAAAAAATGCAAACCGCTTTGAATGGTTTTTAGAAAAAGCAACAGAAATAGGGGTTACCCAAATTATTCCGCTTGTTTGTGAAAGAACAGAAAAGACTGCTTTTAAATTTGAAAGGATGAAAAGCATTCTGGTGAGTGCCATGTTGCAAAGCCAGCAATGCTGGTTACCTGTTTTGCAGGAGCCGATAAAGTTTGCATCGTTGATAAAACAATCTAATCAGCAACAAAAATTTATTGCCCATTGCGAAGATGAAAATAATAAGCAACCGCTAACCAATAAACTAATTAACGAGTTAACCAATAAACTAATGCTTATTGGTCCCGAGGGAGATTTTACCGCAGCAGAAATTGAACTGGCATTGCAAAATAATTTTATACCGGTAAGTTTAGGTAACACAAGGTTAAGAACAGAAACAGCGGGAATTGTGGCGGCTACTTTATTATGTTTTTATGAATGATAATTAACTGGCAGTACAATAATAAAGGCAGGCAGTATGGTGAAATTTAAAAAGTTATTAGTTTGGAGTTTGGCATTTTTGCCGGCAGTTGTCGCTGCACAAAATGCAATGCCCGGTGTGGATAGTGCAGTAAAAATTTTTTCCCAACAAAAAACTACGGAAGCAAAAACAAATACTGCATTTCTTCTCGGAGAAGATTTTTGGAATAAGCGTATGTTGCCGCAGGCTAAACGATGGCTGACAACCTGCATGGAATTAACGCCGCAGGCTACCGACTCTAATTTGGTGGTAAATGCACTTGATCTTACCGTCAACATTTATCTCACAGAAGCTAAATACGACAGTGCTTTATTTTTTTCCGGCAAAAGCTTTGACGCAATTGCTCAAATAAAAAATAAAAAATTGCTGGCTAATCTTTACCAGACAAAGGGCCGGGTTTTCTTAGCATTGGGCGACTGGCTTACTGGTGTAAAATATTTTACCGTTGCCGACAGTCTTTACGAAACATCATCATATCCCGAAATGAAATCGCAGTCTTCTTACATGAAAAGTATCCTGGGAAAGATGTTTATGCAACAACACCAGATGGAGAAGGCAAAGGAGTATTTTGATATGGGATTAAAGGTAGCTGAAACACAGCCGGAGATAAGTGCAAAATCGTCCGCTCTGCTGGAGCTGGCCATCTGGTATTGCATGATGAAGCAATATAAAGAAGCAAAAACCATTTATTTTAAATTGGTACAACCGCCTTATTTCAATCCTGCCAGTTACAGGATGATTTACATTTTTGCCGGACTGGGTGATGTTTATATGGGGCTGAATAGACCAGATTCAGCATTGTATTATTATGGGTTAAGTAAGTTAGAGGCGTTGGCAAAAGGGGAGCATTACCAACTGGATCAATCTTACGGAAGAATTGCCACGGCTTATTTAAAGCAGCATAATATTTCAAAAGCAAAATCTTATTTCGACAGCACGTTGTATTATGCGGGGATAAGTAAAAATATTTCTCCATCAATAAATGCCTATCAAAGCCTGGCAGACATTGCTATTACAGAGAACGATTATAAAAAAGCATATAGTTATTTACAAATAAAACAAAAGCTCGGCGACAGCCTGTTGAGTATGAAAAACCTGGAGATGAGCAACAATCTGTATATCCTTAACAATGTAAAACAGAAAGATGCCGCCATTGCCACATTGGCCGACCTGGATATCAGCAACAGAAAATTAATACAGCAGGGCAAAACTATATCTTATCTATTGTACGCTATTGTTACCATTTTGAGTCTGTCTTTTATCATTAGCATTAAGCGAATAAGGCAAAAAAGAAAAATCGAAAAACAATTAGCCATTCAACTGGAACGGGAACGCATTACTGCCGACCTGCATGATGATGTAGGTGCTACCCTTAGCAGTATGCATATCTATGGCGACTTGGTCAATACATTTTGGGAAACACAACCACAGCAGAGTAAAGATATGGTGGGTAAAATATCCATGCAATCAAAAGAGCTGATGGAAAGGATGAGTGATATTGTATGGAGCCTTAAACCTCCTGGCGAAGAAAAAAATTCTTTTACCGGCAGGCTTATAAATTATACACACGATTTGCTAACGGGTAAAAATATTGCTGCCGTTTTTGCTATTGATGAAGTATTGACAGCTAAAATTATAAACCCATTAGCCAGAAAAAATCTTTTACTAATTGCCAAGGAAGCCATTAATAATATTGCCAAATACAGTCAGGCCACAGAAGCGACAATTGCATTTAATCAGCAGGGCCAGGATGCTGTGTTAACCATCAGCGATAATGGAAAAGGCTTTGATAAATCATTGGTGAGTAATGGCAATGGCCTCGGTAATATAGCGCAACGTAGCAAACAACTAAATGGAAATTGCATTGTTGAAACAAGTGAAGGAAACGGCGTTACTTTTACTTGTAGTTTTCCTATAGCTATAATTAGTCATGCAGGTTGAGGCTTTTTAAAAATACATTTGTACAATGATTAGAGTAGCTGTTTATGATGATAATAAACCCCGTAGGGAAAGCCTGCAGGCTTTTATTGCGCTATCGCCAGAACTAATACATGCTGGTAGTTTCGAAAACTGTGCTGCCATATTACAGGATGTAGCATTTGCCAAACCAGATGTTATACTCATGGACATTGAAATGCCCGGTGGCAATGGTATTGATGGAGTAAGAGAAATAAAACAAAATCATCCGCAAATAAAAATAATAATGCAAACCGCTTTTGATGATGATGATAAAATATTTGCAGCCTTGCAGGCCGGTGCCGAAGGATATATTTTAAAGACAGCTTCTATAACACAAATAGCCCAGAGTATTGATGAAGTAATGAAAGGCGGTGCCGCCATGACGCCATCCATTGCATTAAAAGTAATGCGATACTTTGGTCAGCAGCAAGCCATAATAGCCACAGACTATAAACTTTCTCACAAAGAAAATGAAGTACTGAAACATCTTGCCACAGGCCTTAGTTATAAAATGATTGCCGATGAACTGGGCATCAGTTATTTTACCGTAAACAACCATGTAAAAAAGATTTACGAAAAACTACAGGTACATTCATTGGGCGAAGCTGTAGCACTGGCACATAAGGAGAGACTGATATAATTATTTTTCTGCCGTCCGTTGTTTTCCCTGTTACTACACAAAGATTTTCCTGCTATCCAGATTTATTACATAGCTACATCTAGCTATTGCCCACCATTTATTTACCCTTCATATTTACAAATAGTTTTTACACACTGTCTGCCATTGGTTGCCCGTCTGTTAGGCCGGGCAGGCATTAAATCAACTGTTATGAAGAAGATTTTACTTTTCCCCTTTGCTTTATTACTGCCATTGTTTGCCATGACACAAAACCCCGGCAGCGGCAATGCCATTAGTTTTGATGGAATTAATGATTATGTTGGCATTACTTCTGATGCATCAGGCCTTACCCAACTATCCATAGAATTTTGGTTTAAAAAAGGAAATACAAATACCAGCGGAATTTTTCAATGGGCTGATAATACGTTGAACAGTGGATTCCCGTGGATACTGCTAAAAGATAATGGCACATCTGTTACATTACTGGCAGATGATGCATACCGGATGAGTGCAACAGGTTTAACGGTGGGTACCTGGTATCACCTGGCAATAAGCTATGATGGAGTGAACTGGAAAATGTATTTAAACGGAATTCTGGCAGGAACATCTGCAGGGAACATCGGAACAAGGCCAAAAACACATCTTTTTTTAGGAAATGGATCCCCATATTTTTGGAATGGGCAAATGGACGAAATGCGTATCTGGAATATGGCCCTCACCGAATCCCAGATCCGGGAACGTATTTGCCGGAAAATTACCTCTTCCGATGCCCTTTACCCCAACCTGATAGCCTATTATAATTTTGATGAAAGTTCTGGCAACCTTGCTTTTGATGGTACAGTAAATGCCAACAACGGTATATTGACCAACGGTCCGGCAAGAGTAACCAGCGGTGCACATATTGGCAATTCCAGCAGCTATAATTATGCAGGTGCTGCCAGCAGCAGTACACTGGCACACCCAACCAGAGGTGATGCCATAACGGCAACATTAACCGCAGGTGGCGGGGATGGGGTGCAGCTATATTGTGTAACCGAAAGTCCCAATACCACCAGCGGGCAGCTTGCTCTGAATGGAAACAACAGTTATTTTGGTGTGTTCCCCATCAATGGCAGTAGTACACAATACACAGCCACATATAATTATACCGGCATTAACCTGGATGGTAACCCGGAGAATCAGCTCCGGCTGTACAAGCGAAACAACAATGCTCAAACAATTTGGCAATTTGTTACAGCGGCACAGGACGAAGCAGCCAATACATTTACCACAAGCGGGCAGCATACTGAATATATGATTGGCCTGTACCAGCCATCACTCATTCTTTATGAAAACCATTTTGAAAACCCCAACATTACACCCACTCAAATTTGTGCGCCCGACTTTGATAACAGACTGGTTAATACACTCTGGAGTTATACAGGCACAGGAATAGGAGGAGGAGGTTTATTCGATCAGCAGTATTCTGTTGAAACAATATTAATTAACGGACCAAACAATCAATATAATGATCCTGGTAACTTAGGAGGTAATTATTCACTAGGCATGTTATCAACACTGCAAGATGACAAGATTACCCTTACGCTAAATTCGCTGAACTACCCATTTATCAATATCACTTTTGATTTATCAGCTATTGCCGTCAACGGGTGTGGTTTTAGCGGTGCTTTAGCAACACCTGTAATGAATATTAAATTATATGATACACCTTCGGGTACATTTGATTTTAATAATCCGGGTA
>JAYVJU010000091.1:0-36111 GCA_043769035.1 Ferruginibacter sp. | reverse complement strand
TAAAGACACATTGTGAAAAAAATGTGACTAAACTTAAGGGTTTAAAATGGTCGGATTTTATACCATTATTAATAATGGTGTTGCTTTTTGAGAGGGTTTGAGCGGTAAAGGTAATAATTTTATCTAGTAAAATAACTGTTGGATATAATATTTTATTTTATCTAAAATTCAATACCAGTAAGGGTTTTGAATATTATTTAACAATTTTGGAGTAATAAAAAGTGATGTAATTGGATTTACAGGCTATAAAAACCTATTGTATGTTTGCATCAGAATTAATCAGTGCCCATACAAAAACTGAAATTACAAAAGCAAAACCGTTCCGGTTTATTCAGTTTAAAATTGTTCTTAAGCACTCATCCGTTGCCTGCATATAGAAATAATCACAACCATTTTGCCTGCTACATGACTAAACTTGTTACATCGTTGACTGTAAAACAGCCAGCTCAAAATAAATGTAGTAACCTTTAAAAACAATAATTAGTAACCTTTAAATTAAAACAAAATGAAAAATTTAAAAAACATCACAACAGCAATCATTGCCGTAATTCTATTTTCAAATACTGCAATTGCACAAACTGTAAGTAAAGAAGCTCCCCTTACAGTAAAGTATTTGGGTACACAGGAAGATTACCTGATATTTCAGGTAGAAGTTAATACAGCCAACGGAAATTTTTCTCTGCTGAAAATTAATGACAAAGCAGATGGCGAATTATATTCTCAAAGCTGTAAAGCAACTTCAAAAACCCAAACATTTAAAATTGAGAAAAAAGATTCTCAGGAGTTGAGTTTTAAACTGTTGTCGGGTAAAAATGTTTACACAAAAACATTTTCATCTAATACCAGCTTAATAGAAAAAACTACGGTTAACGAAAATGATATGGTTATACTGTAAATTACAACAGCTTTGTTACAGTAATTTATTAACCTCCAGGTTTCATTTTACGCAAATATCATTTAACTCATAGGCACGTTTTATCAAAAGTGCTTATGAGTTTTTTTTGTCAGTTTAATACTGATTGTAAAATCATTATAGTGTTTGTAATTAAGTTATTAACAACTGTTGATTTGTTACAGACAATGTCAATACTATTGCTGGGTTACCTTTTGTAACTATTGGTATTAACAGTAAAGATAATAATACCAGTTATTATTCTATCCTGCAAATTGCAGGTATTGTTGAATTTTAAGCTGGTATTTTGCCAAACGAAGCGTTTCTTTCTGCCTGCTATAGCAAATTTATTATGCTTGTTTCTATGCCCCCCGGTATGTACAGCAGACTTTTATTCAATCATTAAAAAACAAAAAAGAAAATGATACAGAAGACGTATTTTAAAACCAAAGATTATTGCAAAGTAAAATTTGTGTTTAACGCTGAAAATGCCGAAACCGTTGAAGTACTTGGTTTAAACAGCGATTGGGAAAATTCAGTAGTAATGAGTAAAAAGAAAGATGGCAGTTTTACCTGCGATGTTTCTTTACCCAAAAACTCCGAACACCAGTTTAAATACAGGGTAAATGAAACCGTTTGGTTTAACGAGCCTGAAGCTGATAGCGAAGCTGTGAATGAGTTTGGAGGAACCAACAGTGTTATAAACCTTTAATAAATTTAAATAAAAAATCCGGCATATCATTGCCGGATTTTTTATTCCTGTTAAAAGCTGAATATTTTTTAGTTAAAGTAATACTACTTTTTCCATAACATCCCCGGCTCTGATATCGTCAACAATATCAATACCATCGATTACTTTTCCAAAGCAGGTATGAACACCATCCAGGTGACTTGTATTATTGCGACTATGGCAAATAAAGAATTGCGAACCGCCGGTATTTAAACCCCGGTGCGCCATAGAAAACACTCCCCTGTCATGGTATTGTTTCTTTCCCTTTAATTCGCATTGAATTGTATAACCCGGTCCTCCGGATCCTGTACCATTAGGGCATCCTCCCTGTATTACAAAATCCGGTATAACCCGATGAAAGGTAAGCCCGTTATAAAAGCCACTGCTGATTAATTTCTTAAAATTAGCTACTGCAATTGGAGCATCGTCGTCATACAATTCAAATGTTATAACTCCTTTGCTACTGTGTATTGCACCTTTTGTAAGTACTACTTCGCTCATATTTTATTTTTTAAGATTATTGCATAGAAATATAAAGCCTGTAAAAGCTTAATTAAACCAAATAAATTCAATGAATTTTTAATGCTGAAGGCTAGCTTAATACCTGTTGCGGTCTCTGTTATTAAAATTACCCCTGTTATTACCTCCAGTGTTTCCTCCACTGCCGCCGCGATAACCGCCACCTCCACTACGGTCGCCTGGAGGACCACTGCGTTCTTCAGCCTCTTTTATTACCAAAGGCTTTTTGCCAAGCGATATCTCATTAAGACTATCCATAGCATCTTTTGCTTCAGTACGGTCTGGCATGTCCACAAACCCAAATCCACGGCTTTTACCGGTTTCTTTATCAATGGCTACTTTAGCTGAGTTAACTGTGCCAAATTTTTCAAATATTTCTTCCAGTTCAGCATCATCCAAATCGTAAGGTAAGCCTGCAACAAAAAGCTTCATAAAGATATTTTTTTGTAAAAGTAAGCAACTTATATGGTCTTATTTAAACCTATCACAATGAAAATTAAGTAAATAAATGGAAACAGGGCTTTTTTATAGGAAATTGTTTACAATTAATCCTGAGTGCTTAACCTGTACTAAAAACATCCTGTCAGAAAAAAATATCCTAAAATATTTGGAAGCCCGTATAATAATCTTACTTTTACAATCTAATCCGCTATATCTAGCTAACCACTCTCCCCAAAGGTAAATTCATTTCAATCTTATTTTTTTCGGTATCTCCTGAAAACCAGGTTTCTAACCTATTTTATTAACATTTTTAAACCGTAAGAAATGAAAAAGATTTACTCACCGGTTGTTGCAGATGCATTTGTAGCAATTGGTATTATTGCAGCATTTTATGGGGTAATGGCTTTGATAGCTTTTATTGCCTGGTAATTTATACTGCTTGCCGAATTTATCCACGGGTTCTTTACAGGAACCCTTTTTTATTACGTTACTTTAAGCGTTTAATATTGAAAATAACAATGGGCTTATTAAAAGACTGCCCACTTGCCGGCTGGTTTTGTATTTCTCTCACTATCTCCATACCGCTAACCACTCTTCCAAAAGCTGCATAACCAAGCCCATCACCCTCTCCGGATGTGCTGCCGCTATCATAATCAGTTTGGTCTGCTATGCAAATGAAAAATTCACTACTTGCTGTACCGGGATTTAACCTTGCTAAAGACAAAGTACCAGAGGTATGCGATAATCCCGTTTGCTTTGGAGATTCATGTTCAATCCCTTTTAATTCACTCATCTTTTTACCATTGGTTTGCCAAATACCGCCCTGTATAAGTCCGGTATTATTATCACTCATTGTTTCTTCTAACAATACCCTGTAAAAAGAACTATTGTTATACAAGCCTGAATCTACATAAGATAAAAAGGCAGCTACACTTTTGGGGGCTTTATCAGGAAAAAGCTCAGCCTCTATGTTTCCAACACTTGTATTAATTATTACTTGAGGATTTTTATTACTGTTACAGGCAATTAAAATTGCAGTACCTATTATTATCAAAAGCTTATTCATTAAAGCAAATTACCTATTTTTTTTAATTTGCAGTAAACCCTTAATTGGTCTATTAACAACAAAAAAGCCGGTCCCAACATATTGGAGGCCGGCTTTTTTGTTAGTTATAGAATTTAGTTTTTAGAAATTAATTTCGAATTATTATAAATATCGATTGTTGCCAGCAGTTTACCTGAAATTGCAGCATCCTTATTTTTATCATTAAAATAACTATAGGCTTCGTTACTATCTTTAACCAGTTCATTTAATAATTCGGGTGTATAAGGCAAAATTTCTCCATCTTCGCCAGACTGTAAATAAAATTTATGGGTAGTGTTGTGCCCATTATAATATTTAAGAGAGTACACATTTAATTTCCCCTTAGCAACTCTTATAGCAAATCCCGGCAAAGCATCAACAGCAACTTTGCTTGGTTTCAGGTTGTTAATCTTCTTTTGAGAAATGGCGTAATGTTCTTTGTTTTGATATGCCGTTATTTCATCGGATTTTATAACAATACTGCCATCGGCCAAAAGATGAGGGGTTTTAAAAACTCCGGTAACTAATTCTAAACTTGTGTACTGTTTAATTGATCCATCCTTTAATTCTACAAAGCAGGAAAGTGCTTCTTTAAGCGTTTCAATTACAGGTTTTTTTTCAATAGGATCTTTGCTAAAAGCACAAAAGTTAAAGAAGACAAGCAGGCATAATACTGCCGTTAATGAGGGTACAGATTTTTTCATATTAGAGGGTTTGGCCTTTAACGCATTTATGATACTGTTATTGCCCCGAGCAAAGACTTAAAAACAATTTTTATCAATCTGCCCTACCCACTTCATAGTTCTATGTTGTATATGAAGCCCTAAACATATAAAATATCAAGCTTATGTTTTAGGTTTTCAGTATTTTTTTGTATTATTATACTCCTAAACCAAAATATTATGCTTAACAAAAAATCGAAATTATTCCTGGCTTTATTGCTTGGCGCCTCTGTTTCAATAACAGCTTGTAACAACGAAGGTGAATCAAAACCTGCAAGTAGTACGGAAGCAGACAAAAAAACGGAAGCTCCTGCTGATACTACTATGAAAAAATCGGATACTACACAAAGGCCGATTATTCCGGGCAATTAAGTCATATTGCTGAAGCATCCTTAGCCCTGCTTTTAAAAAATTTTCATCCTTCTTACTATATTGCAGCTTTGCATTTAGTTAGAAGGTTTTTTTATTTTCAACTTTAATTTACGCAGTTGTATTTTTTTCTCTTCGTATAAATTTCTTCTTTGAGTTAATTTTTCAATAAACCAATGCTCTACCCTGTGATGCGCCGGTATCAGAAAAGCGGCAATACTTACAAAAATCAACATTTCGTAAAAAGGGGTATGATTTGTAATTTCAACAACATAGGGATGCAACAGCAAGGTTAAATATTCAAATAATATAAGCAGGGAGATAATGCCCATAAATTTTATAAAACCAATATGCATTTTTATCCGGCTTAATAACAATGTCATTAAAAAAAATGCCGGAATAAATATTCCTATAAAAAGTAATTGTAACTGCTGATCCCTTTCCTTTTTTGCCTTTCTTTTAGTTTCTGCAAGTTCCAACTGCCGCAATTGCTCATTAGTCGATAATATCTGCGATTCCCTAACCCGTTCCTTACTGCTAATAGATGCCCGTAACACATTGGTTAAAGCCTGAAATTTAAAAGCACTGTCAAATTTTTTTTCCCTTTTATAGATGTTTGTTAAAAAGTCTGCTGCATCTAATTCTCTTGACAGAAACCCGTCTTTTTGTGCAATTTTTAAAGCAAGCTGTGAATAGTATATTGCAGAATCATAATTAACCTGGTTGTAATACAATTTAGATAAGCCGATAGCAGCTTCGCAAATCAGGTCTTCGTCGTTTGCTAACTGCAAATGGTAGATGGCCTCTTTATAATTTTGTAAGGCCATATCATATTTTTCCTGCTTTAAATAACAATGCCCTATGCCAACCTGTGAGGCACCAATGTAATCTTCATTTGCAAGTCGTTTAGCTATTAACAATGACTTGTTAAAAAAAATAAATGCTGAATCTGTTACATTAAGCCTGTCATACAAATCGCCAAGATTAAGTGCACTGTTATATTCAAGCTTTGTAACCTTCTCTGTCCTGATAATAGAATCTGCTTTAAAATAATAGGGTAATGCTTTCCTGTATTCTTCCTGAAAGGTATAAACAATACCAATGTTCATTATTACACTGGCAAGGTTATAGGAGTTATTTCCTTTTTCTTCAATTTTTAATTTTTTTAGATAAGATTCTAGGGCTCTTGGATAATTACCAATTTTAAGAAAGCTGTTTGCCAATACACCTAACGATCTTGACTCACCCTCGGTAAACTTTATTTTTTGAGCCAGGTATAATGCTTCTTGTGATAAAAGCAATGCTGTATCTGGATTATAGATATTGGTTACGCTGGCCATATTCCAAAGCAATGTAACCCTGTTTGTATCGGCCGTTGCTTTAGCCAATAAAGACGCCAGGCTATCTGCAACCGGCTTTTGTGCACTGGCATTTATCAAAACAATTAAAGCCGCTGTAAGCGCAAGTACTTTTTTCATAAAAAAGGTTTGTAAAACTTTGCCGGTTTTATTTATCACAAGCCTAAGTTAACAGCTAATTTTTTTTTATTGTTATTTATTTTATTCCACATACAGCTTATCCGTCTGCTAAACCATAAATTTAAAATAAAAAAGGTTGTCGTTATCAAAAATTGAAAGTAGATTTAAAGTATAGTACCATTGCATCAAAATAAATTTTATGAAATTAAAAGTATTTTTAGCATTTGTTGTAAGCATAACTATTAACACTTCAGTAAATGCACAATCTATTTTTCATCTAAAATACCAATTTAACAAGAATGCTAAAGCTATAATCAGGCAGGCTTTTTTAGTAAGATTTAACAACGGGACAGGTTTTTACAGGGTTAGCTTTTATGATGCGGTTGTAAAAAGAAATATCATTACCGAATTACAGACAGAAGAACATTTTGAATTAAACAGGGATGGTACTCCTAATACAAACAAGCTATACCTGAAAGGATCAAACCCTAAAATTATTGAGGGCACTACAACCGGGCTTTACGCCTCTGAAGTATTTTCTTTTCAAAAAAATCCACTAACAGGAATTTACGAACCATCGGGTGTTAGCATTACTGATATAACTGGGGAAGTGCAAGGTGCGTTTTTAGAAAACCCTAAGCTTGTGGCAGAGGAAGAACTTACTATAGATTTTGTATCTGTTTTTTTTAAAGAAACTGACCAATTTTACAAAAATACTTTTAATGAACAACCAGATTCTAGGGGAAATGAAACAAAAGCCACCAAGCTTTACTTAATTGCCGTTGCCAATACAGAGGCAAAAGATATTGGCTCTTCCTGTTTGAAAGACCAGAAGCGTAATATTAAAACCTTTAATACCCTGGCAGTTTTTTTGGGCATACAAATTATTATTACCACAGTTGAAGGAAATAATTACAGTAAAGCAAGTGTGGACAGGCTAATAGATTCCCTTAAACCTTCTGCAAGCGACATCGTTGTTTTCTGTTACTCCGGCCACGGTTTTACCATACCTAAAAAAAATAAAAAACAAAAATTTCCTAACCTCGATCTCCGCCCAATGTCAACCGGCAATTACCTCGATCACAATTTAAATATAGAAGATATTTTCAACCGTATTAAAAAAAAGGGAGCAAGGTTTAACCTGGTAATTAGTGACTGTTGTAATGACGATCCTAATGCCACCAACAATATTGGTAACGATATAGCCCAAACACGTGATGCAGGAATGAGGTGGAGTATGGAAAATTGCAGCACCCTGTTTATGAACGAAAAGCCCATGTCAGTTTTAATGACATCAGCTTCTGTAGGAGAAAGAGCTTCAGGATCTGTTCAGGATGGAGGTTTTTTTTCTTTGTATTTTAAAACTGCTATGGAAAGCCATTTCAGTAAGTTTAAAACCAATGTTAGCTGGAATGATGTTTTTAATGATGCAAAACTTGAAACTATTAAAACAGCTAAGGCAATATACTGCCCGAATGTTGTTGAAAATCTCTGTAAGAAAACCCAGACACCGCTTTACAAAATAACTTATTAGCTTTTTTACCAGTATCAGTTACATCCATTCTTTCGCCGGGTATCAATTAAGTATTGAATCTTCCAGTTGCCGTTTAATTTTACCAGCTGAAAGGAATTTACACCACAATGGCTGAAAATGCCATTAAAATAAAAATTATAGGTCGTCCATGCAATTGCCAGCGGCCCGTCAATTTTTATTACATCAAATACAATACGCTCATCTGCCGCACCTTTTTGTTGTTTACCTATAAAATCTGCAAAAACATCTATCATTTCATTTTTCACTTTTACAGTACCGCTTTTATCATTGGTAATGGTTTGTAAAATGGCGCTATCTGCAAATGCAGACTTTAATAACGCTGCATCACTGTTCTTCATACCATCAAACAATTTATTTATTGTTGTCTTAATGGAGTCTTCGGTTGTTTGTGCATTTACTGTAACAGTTATTGCAATAAAAGTTAAAAAAGATAAAAAGCATTTCATAATTAATGAGTTATTGTTTTTTGGCAAAATTATTGTGTGTAAAGTTATAACCCAACTATCATGAATAAATACAAATTACACCAGTGGCTACTCTTACTCTTAATGACTTTTGTGCTTACAAATTGCAGCAAAAAAAGTTATCCGGCTGATAATACAGAAGAACAGTATGAAAATTCAAATGCTGCAACAGATAATAAATATACCCCACCCCAGGTAATTGCTATTTCGGATGATATTGCAAAAAGCAACAAAGAAGGTGAATTATATTATGACAATGAAAAGGGTTATCGTTACTGGAGATATTGCGATGGCAAATACTATCTCGATTCAAAATATGAAAGGGGTGAAAAGCCTAAACAGAAATATGTTAAAAAGGCTGCTAAAAAACAAGGTAAACAAAACCAGGATCAGAATTATGCTGTTGAATAACATAATAATTTTTTAACCGCTTCGTTTAATATATAAGTGGACAAAAAAACCACTTTTACAATAAATAGCCCACCTGCAGGAATAGTCAAGTGGGCTTATTTATTTTAATAACCCAGTATCTTCAACATACTTTGCGCTGTTTGCTCCTTGGCATAAACCCAGTCCACCAGTTTACCATTTTTATCGTGCCCCACAATAATATGCTTTGGCGAAGGAATAAGACAATGTTTAATTCCTCCGTAACCACTTATCTGATCCTGGTATGCACCAGTATGAAAGAAGCCGACATATAATGGTTCCCCATCGCCTACTTTCGGTAAGAATACTTCATTGATATGTTCTTCGCTATCGTAATAATCATGGCTATCGCAGGTGATGCCCCCCAAAACCACACGTTGGTATTCGTTATTCCATTTATTAACAGGCAGCATTAAAAATTTTTCTCCAATACCCCAGGTATCGGGCAAAGTGGTAATAAATGAAGAATCTATCATGTACCAGGTTTCTTTATCATTCTGATTTTTTTCGCCTATCACACTGTAAATATGGGCCATACTCTCTCCCACTGTGTAGCTGCCAAACTCTGTAAAAATATGTGGCATAGGCACTTTACTTCTTTTGCAGGCAACCTTAATGTTGCGTACAATTTCATTGATCATAAACTGGTAATTGTATTCAAAGCCCAGCGAATGTTTTATCGGGAAACCGCCACCAATATTTATTGAATCTAATTCAGGACAAATCTTTTTTAGCTGGCAATATAAATTAATCACTTTATTCAGCTCACTCCAATAATAAATATCATCTTTAATACCCTTATTTAAAAAGATGTGCAGCATCTTTAATTGAAAGCGGTGTTCATTACCTTCAATTTTATCTACATAAAATTCTAAAATATCTTTTGCCCTTATACCTAAACGGGAAGTATAAAAAGGAAAATTGGGCTCTTCATCTGCAGCCACACGAATACCCAGGTTAAAAGGCACTTTTACGGATTTAATGTAAGCTCTTAATTCTTCTGTATTATCCAGTACGGGAATTACGTTTTTAAATCCGCTATTAAGCAAACCGGCAATACGATTGGTATAAGGCTTTTGCTTGTACCCGTTACAAATAACGAAAGTATCTTTATTAACCTTCTTTTTAGCATACAGTTTTTTAAAAATATCAATATCGTAAGCATAAGAAGTTTCTAAATGAATGTCATTCTTTAAAGCTTCTTCTACAATAAAAGAAAAATGAGAGCTTTTGGTACAGTAGCAATAATTGTATTTGCCTTCGTACTTATGTTTTTTAAATGCATTGGCAAACATTGTTTTTGCCTTATTAATCTGCTTCCCAATTTTAGGCAGGTAAGTCAATTTTAATGGGGTACCATATTTATCAATCAGTGCCTTAATGTCAAGGTCGTTATATTGTAAATATTCATTTTTAACTTTAAAATCTTCCTGCGGAAAATTAAAGGTTTGTTGTACCAGGTCGTTATAAGTATTATCCATTTACTGTTCTGCTTAAATAGTTTGGTAAAAAATTTTTACAAATGTAATTGATTGAAAATATTTATACATAAAAAAACCGTCCTGCTATGGCAAGACGGCGTGAATAAATTGTTACACCAGCATTATTTTACTGAATCAACTAATTTCTTAAATGTTTCCGGCTCGTTCATAGCTAAATCAGCTAAAACTTTACGGTTTAAGTCAATATTTTTATCGGTTAATTTATGAATAAATTCGCTATAGGTAATTCCTTCAGCTCTTACTGCGGCATTGATACGGGCAATCCATAAAGCCCTGTATTCCCTTTTCTTATTTTTACGACCAACGTAAGCATAAGTCTGGCCTTTTTCTAAAACGTTTTTGGCAACTGTGTATACATTTTTACGCTTACCATAAAATCCTTTGGCAGCTTTTAGTATTCTTTTGCGGCGGGCCCTGCTGGCTACTGCATTTACTGAACGTGGCATATCTTAATTAGTTTAAAGTTAAAAGTTGATAATTCTTCTCCCATTTAGGGGGATAGGGGTTTATTTTAAACCCAATAGTCTTCTTACAAAGTGCATATTAGCATCGCTAACCACACCATCTTTACGCATATTACGTTTGCGTTTGGTTGATTTTTTAGTAAGAATGTGACGTTTGAAAGCTTTTTGGAATGTGATTTTACCGGTACCGGTAACTTTAAAGCGCTTTTTAGCGCTGCTGTTGGTTTTAACCTTTGGCATTATATAACTTATTTTTAGTTACTCCCTGCTGGTGTTCCAAACATTTGGAAACTTTTTGAACCTTGTGGGAAATGTTTAAAAAAGAGAACTTTCTTTTTCGGGCCGCAAAGATAAGGGTATATATTTGAATATGGAGCAGTTAAGGGAGTTTTTTTACCTGATCCTTGGTGCTTCAAAGTTACTCGTGTTCGCCTAATTTTATCTTATAAAAAATAATTATGCCCCATATCGCCATCATATCATCAAGTGTAAGAACCGGAAGAAACAGCCACAGGGTAGCTTTGTATTTTAAAAACTATCTCGAAACCAATCAATTAGCTACTGTTGAGCTTTTAGACCTACAGGCTTATAATTTTCCTCTTTTTGAAGAACGGCTGCGTTTACAAAAAGACCCGCCTGCAAAAGTGCTGGAATTTGCCGAAAAGATAAAGGCTGCCGAAGGCGTTATAATAGTTACGCCTGAGTATAATGGAGGCTACCCTGCAAGTTTAAAAAATGTGGTTGACCTGCTATATGACGAATGGTACAGAAAACCTGTTGCTATTTCAACAGTATCCGACGGTATTTTTGGAGGCACACAGGTTATTACTTCCCTGCAATTTTCGCTATGGAAGATAAGGGCCTGGACTGTACCTGCCATGTTTCCTGTACCCAAAGTAAGAGAAGTTTTTAATGAAGACGGTACGCCTGCTGATAAGGCCGCAACAGATAAAAGGGCTGCAGTTTTTATCAGCGAATTATTATGGTGTATAGAAGCCAGAAACAAAATGCCTTAAACAGCAGTAGTACATTATTATGCTGCACCAATTAGCGGGGAATCCTTATTTGATCAGTTCAAAATTATCTTTTAAGCGAATATCTTTTGACGATGCCCCTACCATCAATTCAAAATCTCCCGGTTCTGCCACCCATTGCAATTGCTGGTTGAAGAAAGAAAGTTTTTCTTTATTGATTATAAATTTGATCGTTCTGGCTTCACCGGCTTTTAAATTTATCTTTTGAAAATCTTTCAACTCTTTCATTGGCCTTATTATTGAACCCACTTTGTCTCTTAAATACAACTGCACGATTTCTTCTCCATCATACTTACCGGTATTTGTAATTGTTACAGCAACTTCAATCTGCTCGTTAGCTTTCAATTTCTTTTTACTCATTTGCAAGTTATTATATTGAAAACTGGTATAACTTAAACCATAACCAAACTCATACTTTGGAAAGATGGATTCATCGTTATAAGAAGAATTATAATTCCTGTTTGCATCATTGGTTGCTGGACGGCCGGTATTAAAATGATTATAGTAAATAGGAATTTGCCCTACGCTGCGAGGAAAGGTCATGGCTAATTTTGCTGAAGGATTATAATCTCCAAACAATATATCGGCGATTGCATTACCAGCTTCGCTACCCAGCCACCAGGTATATAAAATTGCAGGAGCATTATCGGCAGTGTAATTAAATACCAACGGACGGCCGGCATTTATCAATACCACAACAGGTTTGCCGGTTGCAAGCAATTCTTTTAACAGCTCTTCCTGCACACCGGGAATACTAAGATTGCTGCGGCTTTTTGCTTCGCCACTCATATCTCTCCGTTCTCCTATACTAAGAATAACCACATCAGCTTGTTTTGCCACTTGAATAGCTTCTGCAAAACCATCTTTATTGTTGCCTTCAATATCGCAACCTTTTGCGTAGAGTAAAGAAGTATTAGCGCCGACTTTATTTTGCAAACCCTCCCATTGCGATACTATAAAATTTGAATCTACACCCGGCACTTCCACATCCCAAAAACCTTTGTTTTGTTTTACTGCTTTTACTAATGGGCCAATAAAGGCAATTGTTTTTGTATTTTTTGATAATGGCAATAAATTATTTTGATTCTTCAGCAATACAATACTTTTTGCAGCGGCTTCTCTAGCAACCTTTACATGCTCCGGATTATTTAGTGCGGCTTGTTCTCTTGCTGTGTTACAAAATTTATACGGGTCATCAAACAAACCCATTTCAAATTTCTTTTGCAAAATTCTTTTTACTGCATCGTCAATTACAGCAACCGATACTTTTTTATCTTTTACCAGTTGTGCCAAACTATTTTTATAACACCGGCTTTCCATATCCATATCGCTGCCTGCTGTTACTGCAGATGTAGCGGCTTCATATTCATTCTTTACATTGCCATGATTGATCATTTCTCCAACAGAACCCCAATCGCTAACCACAAAACCTTTAAAGCCCCATTTGCCTTTTAAAATATCTCTTTGCAAATATTTATTGCCTGTTGCAGGCACACCATTCAAATCATTAAACGAATTCATAAATGTGGCAGCACCTGCATCTAAAGCCGATTTAAAAGGTGGCAAATAAGTTTCCCAAAGCATTCTGTCGCTCATATCAACAGAGTTGTAATCACGACCGCCAATAGCAGCACCATACGCTGCAAAATGTTTTACGCAAGCCATTACTGCATTTATATCACCCAATTTATTTCCCTGGAAACCTTTTACCCTTGCATAAGCAATTTTACTACCCAGATAAGTATCTTCTCCGGCGCCTTCCATTACCCTGCCCCAGCGTGGATCACGGGCAATATCCACCATTGGTGCAAAGGTCCAGTGTACGCCGCTGGCACTTGCTTCTGTTGCTGCAACTCTTGCTGTTAATTCAATTGCTTTTAAATCCCAACTGCATGCTTCTGCCAAAGGAATAGGGAAAGTGGTTTTATATCCGTGAATAACATCTTGCCCAAATAATAAAGGAATTTTTAACCGGGATTGCATGGCAATTTGCTGCCAGCTTCGGGTGCGTTCAGTTCCAACTGTATTTAATAAAGAACCTACCTGACCGTTTTTTATTTGTTCTTGCTTTTTATTATCTAAAGTTACCGGACCGGTAGCAGTATGATCATCGTTGTACTGATTCATCTGCCCTATCTTTTCTTCCAGCGTCATTAACTTTAAAACAGAATCAACTTTTTGTGCAATTGATTTTTGCTGAGCAGTTACAATGCTGAACAGGCTGGAGAATAAGATCAGTAAAAAAACCGCAGGCTGTGATTTTCTATACATGGAATTTCTATTAATAATTAAGCAATCATAAAAAAATAGGCTCTTCAACATCCTTTTGCCAAATTAATCAATTTAGTAAAAGTAGGGCTAAAGAACCGCTGCGATAAAGTTGTTTATGTGTGCACAAGCTATTGATACACCCTTACATAATCTACGGTTAGTTGCTGGGGAAATATTTTATCATCTACCCCAAATTTACCACCCCAGTTTCCACCTACAGCAACATTCATCAGCAAATGAAATTCCTTATCAAAGGGCCATTCATCAACACCTTTGTGGTCGTTTTTAAACTCATTGTATTTTACGTCATCAATAAAAAATGAAATCATATCAGGTGTCCATTCTATGGCATACACATGAAATGCTTTAGAAAGATCAGTTATATTTAAGCCATTTGTTTTTTGTGTCCCCAGCATGCCATTATAAGCGCCGGTGTGTACAGTGCCTAATGCAGAATCTGGCCAGTAACCTACATTTTCCATAATATCTATTTCGCCACTTTTGGGCCAGCCGCCATACTCCCATTTGGTGGGTAACATCCATATGGCAGGCCACATACCGGTTCCTGCCGGCAGCATTGCTTTAGCTTCAATACGGCCGTACTTCCAGTCGCCTTTATTCTTAGATACCAGTCTTGCAGATGTATATTGTGCATCAGCATAAACTTCTTTTCTTGCTTCAATAATTAGATGTCCATTTTCTACCCTTGCATTTTCTTTACGGTCATTTGTATAAAACTGCAATTCATTATTACCCCAGCCGCAATTATCCGGGCATCCTCTTCCCTTATCGTAACTCCATTTTAAACTATCTGGTAATCCCGGCTTATTAAACTCATCCGACCAAACCAACTTTGTAAAAGTGCTTTGTGCACAACTGCTGTAAATCACAAGCTGCAGTAATAACATGAAAAACACTTTATTTTTTCTAAAAGCCATTGCTGTGTGTTTTAATTTTTTGTGAAAAGAAAGCCGTTTAAAAGAGCGGAAGGTATCCTTCTTAAAAAGAAAGATACAATCCGCCCTGTTTGCTATTATGAAAACCGACTGCTAGTAACGTTACTTTTAAATACCTTTCAACCTTTTTGGAATATTATTTATTGATATACCCTTACATAATCAATCTCCATAGATGCACTGGTAAATGCTGGATCTATGGCACCGCCAAAGTTTCCTCCCATTGCCATATTTAATATCACAAAAAAGTTTTGATTGAATGGTAAACTGGCATTATTTGGAAATGTGTAAAACAATTGCGTATCTACATAAAACTTAAGTGAGGTTGCCGACCATTCCATAATATAATTATGAAACGCCGTGGTAGCATCGGGAATCATTATAAAACTACCATCGCCATTACCACCAGAGTGACCGGGATGATGCAGCGTAGCATAAATTTTATTTAACTGGTTGCCTACATGTTCCATAATATCTATTTCGCCACAGGCTGGCCACGGTGTTGTAGAAATATTATTACCCAGCATCCATATTGCCGGCCAGGTACCCCCTCCCGCAGGTAGCTTTGCCCTCACTTCTATTTTACCATATTTAAAGGAAAATTTATCTTTCGATAATAATCTTGCAGATGTGTAGGCACTTCCACTATACGCTTCTTTAATAGCAGTAATCTTTAAAACACCGTTCAACACCACTGCATTTTCCGGCCTGCTGGTATAGTACTGCGATTCGTTATTACCCCAGCCACCTGCACCTAAATCATATCCCCACTTTGCAGCATTGGGTGCACCATCAGTATTAAATTCTTCGGACCAAACAAGGCCGGGAGCACTGGCTACAACGTTTACAGTTACCTGTATTGATTTTTTTATTGTTAATCCCGAGCTGCTTTTTGCGGTAACTGTAACCGTGTAAGTGTTAGTACCCACCAGTGTATATTGGTAATTGGTAACACCAGAAGCCACAGTAAGTATAGCGCCATTCCCAAACTCATAATCGTACGAAACAGCATTGGTAGCAGTAGCAGTAAATGCTACTGTGCCACTTCCATTTGTACTTGGCACAGCAGTCACCACTAAATCAGTTGGTGCTGTTTGAGTTGGTCCGCTGTCATTCTTTTTTTTGCAGCTAACTGCAAAAAAAAGAATGGATATAACAGCCAGCAGTATTGATACTTTAATGTGCTTCATTGCAGTATTATTTATTTTTTAGTTTTTGATACCAGGCATTACCATCTGCACCAATATTGCGTAAATTAATACCTGTTGCAGTTATAGATATTATCTCGTAAGTAGTACCTCCTGTGCCAAAATTTATAATACCATTGCCTGGTACTGTAAATTGTATTCGTGTAGAATTTGCAGAGGTAGATGAAGATGTAGCATCCATAAATGCTAATTTTTTATTGCCACCGGTGTTTATTGCATAACAACCATCGCCGCCTGCAAAACCATAAAATCCTGTTGCGGCTCCTATTGAAAAATTATCTCCTTTATTATTAACCGACATGAACACATTGTTATTGGCATCTTTCGAAAATGTGATCTCATCATCGTAAGCACAAGCTTCTCTTGAATTGGGAGTAGCGGCATACCATATTGGAGAAAACTGATCGTTTGGCCCTACACCAAAATGGCCCGGCGCATCTTTATCAGTGATCCATATTTTTGTTGAGCCATTGGTGAGTGCCTGTAAAATTGCAACCGGAATTTCGAAAGCTACAAACACTTTTATTTTTTTTGTAATGCTGGAAATGATACCGCCTGTGCCGATTGCGTTTACAGTAATGGTATAATCGTAAGTACCCGGGTTTGAATATTTATAACTGATTACACCTGATGGCACCAACTGTGTGGGCCGGCCATCGCCAAAATCTATATTATAGGTTAAGGCTTTTTCGGCGGTTGTAGTAATTACTACAGTTCCACTTCCATTTCCGTTTGGATTGGTAGCATCAACTCCTGCAATTGCAGTGGTTAGTGTAAGATTAGCGGGTGCTTTTAAATCGCCGAACTTATAGTCTGTTTTCTTGCAGGCAATAAAGAAAATGCCGGCTGCAAGAAACAAAGTGATGAATGATTTTATTTTAGTAATCATAATTTATTTTTTTAGCATTAATTAAGTGTGATATCGTCAAAGTAAAATGTAAAGTTTGCAGAACCATCACCCATGGTACCCAAATCAAAAATTAATACAACACTTTGATAAGAAAGCCCCGTGTTGATGGCACTGTAATCAAAAGTTAATTCCTCCCACGCATTGGCCGTAGTGGTAGCTACTTCTTTTTCAAAAGCTGCACCATTCGGGCCTTCTACTTTCAACAATACCCTGGCTCCAATACGTGGAGAATATACTTTCATTTTAAAAGTCTTTTTTACAGAAAAATTAATTGGATTAACCAATCCGATCAGACTGCCGCCATAAACCTCGCCAGCACTTTTAATCATTCTGCCAACTTTTGTACTGGTATTAATTCCTCCTGCAAACGGATTATTTATAACTGTTGCATTACCTCCACCAAAATTTATAAAATTGTAAGCTATTGTGGTAGATTGAAAGTCGAGTGGCAGCGCTAAATAATTAGGTATTACATTAACCGGTAAAAAACTAACATCATCCCAGTAAAATACTCTTCCGGTACCGGCATTTCCAAAATCGAAAAAGATAGAAGCCATATCATAATTATAAGTAAGGTTCATAGCCGCAGTACCGGCAGATTGATTGGCAAAATCAAACACCAATGTTTCCCATGTATTGGCGCCCTGCGTCATTGCTTCTGTTTCTACCGACCTGGTATTATTTGTACGGTCTTCAACTTTTAATCTTACACGGATGCCTGCGGCCGGAGAATATACTCTTACACTCATTTGTGTTGTAGATGCAGTAAACGGAATTTTAGAAGTAAAGCCTGCACCAATTGTTGTACCTGCCCATGTTTGTGCGCCACTTGTTTTGGTGGTTTTCTTTACTTTGTTTGCAGCATTACCCGGGTCAACATCATTTAATGTTAGGTTGCCGCCAAAATCTGTAACGGCATAGTTCACTAATGGATTATCGAAAGTTACCGGCAAGGTTAATAAACTTGTAGGCAGCTGATTGGTAAGCCTGATATCATCAAAAAGGAAAGTGAAGTTAGCAGAGCCATCGCCTGCTGTTCCTAAATCGAATATTAAAACAATTTTTTGATAAGAGTTGGTTGTATTTACTGCACTGTAATCAAAAATTAAATCTTCCCAGGTATTGGCAACTGTAGTGGTGGTCTCTTTTTCAAAACTTATTCCTCCGTTGGTTAAATTTTCTACTTTTAATAAAACCTTTGCCCCAACACGTGGAGAAAAAACTTTCATCCGGAAAACCCTGTTTAAACTAAAATCAATGGGTGTACCCAATGTTATAAAACTGCCACCCCACACTTCGGGTGCATTTTTAACCATCCTGCCAACCCTGGCACTGGTATTAATGCCATTACTCTGGGGATTATTAATTTTTGTAGCCACACCTCCGCCAAAATCGGTAAAGGCATAATTTACAGTTGGAGACTCAAAAGTTATTGGTAATAAAACGGGATCAACAATTGTTACCGGTTTAATTAATTGTGTAGTTGCTGCGCCGCCACTTAAAGCTACTACCCTGATATTATAAGTGCCAACGGCCGCATAAATATGGCTTACCGCATTGCCTTCTAAAAAAGACACGGGCACTTCGTTAGGTACATCGCCCCAGTAAATTCTGAAGAAGGTTTCATAAACTGCTTTTGCAGTTACAGTAACTCTGTAATTGTTATTAGGGTCAATAGTAATTGTAAATTCTAAATTTTCCGGTGCCCTGAATGAGACGGTTAATTGTTTAGTGGTCTCTGTAATTTTTCCGGTAATGCTGTGGCCAACAATTTTTACATTGTACACACCTTCGGCATACACATGCTGAGTTGCTTTGCCGGGCTGCACTTTTGCAGGTGTGGTAGTGGCATCACCATAATAAATTTCATAAAAAGAAATGCCTTCGCCATTTGGTGTAATGGTTACAAGGCCGGTATTATCCTGTGTTATATCAAAAAACGCTGACAGCTTATCGGGTGCGGCATCAGTTGCTAAAAAAGAAAGATCATCGTTTACTTCCTTTTTACAACCTGCAGCAAGCACCAGCAAAAAAGCTATGCCGAAAAAATATTTTAATACTTTCATAATCTTAGTTTTTAAAAGTTAGTTTTTAGTAACCGGGGTTTTGTGTTAAGCCAGAAACTTCAATTTCATATTGTGGAATTGGAAACACTTCGTGTTTACCTACAGCAAAGCCTGTAATTTTTGCAGCTGCCTGCCCGGTTCTCACCAGGTCAAAAAAGCGGTCGCCTTCCATCGCCAGTTCTAATCTTCTTTCGTCCCAAATGGCCTGGCGTAAAGCTGTACCGGTTGCAGTAATATCTTTACTGGCATCGTTAACAGCAAATGCACGGCGGCGCACCCTGTTTAAATACAACTGTGCTTTTGTATCGTTGGGTGTGGTTGACCTGTTAAATGCTTCTGCAGCCATTAACAAAACTTCTGCGTAGCGGATGGTCCTGAAATTATTTAAATAATTCAACTCTACCTGGCCGGATGTTTCGCCTTTACGTGGTAAATATTTTTGATTATACAAACCGGTGTTTTTATAAGGTGCCACCTGGTAAGCAGGCCTAAGTGCAAAAGCTGGGTTATTTGATGCAACAAGATTTCCAAACAGTGATGGGTTGTTATTTATATAATCATCTATATTAAGTACTGTTACCGCCTTTCGTATATCGCCTGCTGTATATGCATTAGCTAAGTTTACAGTAGGTAAATTTGTACTCCACCCGGCTGAGTAAGGCATGGCACCGGTACCATTCAATCCCCTTATACCGCATTGCTGTACAGAATGATTGCCCTGGCCCCTGGTAACACCACCCCAGTTGTAGTAAGGAGATGTGTTTGCGTATTGAATTTCGAAAACAGATTCAGGCCCGTTTTCTCCAGACTCTAAAAACATACCTCCAAAATTAGCTACTAAGCTGAATGGCCCGTTAACCACATTTTCTAACATGGTAGCCGCTGCATCAAATTTATTTTGATACAGGAGTACTTTACCCAATAAAGCCTGTGCAGCATATTTTGTCACCCTTCCTTTTTCTACATTAGTAATGGGTAAAACTGCAATCGCACTGTTTAAATCTGCTTCAATTTGTTTGTACACATCTGCTTTTGCTGTACGCTTTAAAGTTTTAGATTCTGATAAGCCCAATCTTTTATCAGTAAACAAAGGCACATCGCCAAAAAATCTAACCAGATGAAAATAATAGTAGGCACGTAAAAAATACACTTCGCCATACAATGCATCTTTACCTGTAAAGTTTACTGTTTCGCCGGCTTTGTTTGCATTCTTATACTGATTCAGATAATTGGCCCTGTTAATACCTTCATAAGCTGCCTGCCATAATTCTGTAAGTGTTGAGTTTACCGGTGTCAGTGTATAATCATCTATCTGCTGCAGCGATAATACATCAGATGCATTTTCGCCACCACTTACTGCATTGTCGGATGCAATATCACCCACCGGCACAGCCTGGTTTAACCATTGTATAGGAGTGTAAACACTAATGGCCATAGTGCGGTAATCAGATTCAGATTTTAAATAATCCAGTTCGGTAATTTGAAAATCTTCGTGTGGGTTATAATCCACCCATTTTTTACAAGATGCAAGCGAGGCCATTAAAAAAACCAGGCTTAGTATTTTAATATTTTTCATTGTAGAATGTTTTATAAAAATTATAATTTAATGTCGATACCTACTGCATAGGTCCTTGCCTGTGGATATGCCCCACGGTCGATACCGCTATCTAATATGCCACCCGCTATTTCAGGATCGAAACCAGAATATTTGGTAAACGTGTAAGCATTTTTAACCTGTGCATAAATACGCAGCTTGCTGAAAACTTTTTTAGTTACCGATGCAGGGAATGTATAACCCAACTGTATATTTTTAATTTTTACAAATGAACCATCTTCCACATACCTGTCGGATACACGGATATTACTGTTGGCATCTGTAAAGGAGTAGCGTGGGTTTCTTGCATCGTTGGTACTGCCAGCACCTGTCCACCTTGCTAATACAGCACGGTATTTATTAGAGTAGTTGGCATTTCTTTCGTAAGCCCTGTAAATATCATTACCTACCGATGCATAAGTGAAAGCATTAAAATCAAAATTTTTGTATTCTAAATTAAGATTCCAGCCCATGGTAAATGTGGGGAATGGATCGCCGATTTTTGTTTGATCGGCAGATGAAATAATGCCATCTCCATTTACATCCACAAAACGAATATCGCCAGCCTGTGCACCACTTTGTGCAGCACCCTTAGTTACATCTGCCGCAGTTTGAAATAAACCATCAGTTTTATAACCGTAGAAATAACCCGGTGTTTGTCCTTTTTCAAATACAGTTACGCTTTGTGATTGGCCATTAAAATAATAGCCGCCCGGTATTCTTGCAGTACCATCATCATTGGTTGCAGTAACTTCATTTTTAGCTGTGGTAAAAGTTAGTGAGGTACTTAATTTTACAACTCTTTTAATAATTTCATTGTACCCTAATGTAACATCTATACCACTACTTTTGGTACTGCCAATATTAGCAGTAGGAATAGGAACCGTACCAAGGTATAAAGAAGCAGAAGGTGTAAATAATAAACCATCTACTTCTTTACTGAAGTAATCAGCACTTAAAGAAAATTTTCTTTTAAAGAAATTTATATCAAATCCTGCATTTAACTGTAATTGTTTTTCCCATCTTAAGGCATCATTTGCAGCGGATCCCACGGTAGAACCTGCATAAAAATTATTATTAAAAGTATAACCATTACTATTTGGTGGGTTGCCATAACTGGGCCCGCCAGTAGAAATTCTTACAAACTGAGGGCTAACATTTTCATTACCTATTGAGCCATAGCTGCCCCTTATTTTTAAATAATCTATAAAATTGGAATGAAAGAAATTTTCTTTTGTTACCACCCAGCCCAATGAACCAGAAAAGAAATTGGCATATTTATTATCGATACCAAATGCATAAGAACCATCACGGCGTGCTGTAAAAGAACCTAAATATTTTTCCTGGTAATCGTAATTAATCCTGCCAAAAAAAGACAGGTTTCTTCTGAAATACTGATAATAGTAACCGCCAACTGCGTTTGTGTTGGTGGATGAATTAGCACCTGTTGCACCTGTAAAATCTGCAAATTCCCAACTGTTAAAAGCTACATCCTGCCTGCTTGCACCTGCAGCATTGCCCGAAATTTTGGCTATTGAAAACCCTGCAACCGTTTCAAAGCTGTGGTCTTCTTTTACCTTAAAATTGTAATTAGCAAAACTTTCCCAGGTATAATTAAAGTTACTTGTCTTTTCATGCGATACGCTGTTATGCTCACCAGGTACAGTAGAACCATCTGCATACATTGTATTGTTGGTATTATTTATACCATAAAATACAAGCGGTGTAAAGTTTTTGGCATTACCATCGTATTTGGTATAACCAAAGCGGGTAGATAATTTCAAATTTTTAATAACATCGTACTGAAATTCGAACTTGCCATATAATTTATTACCGGCATTTTTGTTGAAGGTATTATCCAGCTTGGTAAGCGGATTAAATATTTCTGATAACAGTAAACTACTGAACCCGTATTTTCCAACCGTGTTGGGTACAGTGTTATAAACAGAAACTGTAGGATCATAATTTAAAGCACTGCCAATAATGCTGTTGAATGAATTTTCCTGAACACCTTTGCTGTTTAAAAGCACTGCGGTAGTATTTATAATCAGTTTTAATTTGGCGGACAGGTCGAAATTAAGGTTGGCGGTAAAGTTTCCCCTGCTGAAAAATGATTTATCATTTCCGCCTACAATACCCCCCTGGTTTAAATAGCCTCCCGATAAAAAGTAAGACATTTTATCGCTGCCGCCCCTTGCAGCAACAGTATGCGATTGCATTGCTGCGGTTTTAAAAACTTCATCCTGCCAGTTGGTACCAACACCAATTTTAGACAGGTCGGGAAAAATAACATTTCCTCCGGCAACGGTGCTGCCTTCATTTATTATAGCAGCATATTCTGTTGCATTTAAAACTCCAATTTTATTCATTACTTCCTGTACCCCGTAATTACTGCTGGCGGTTATTTCTGTTTTTTGATTTTTTCTGCCAGATTTAGTTGTAACCAAAATAACACCATTACCACCCTTTACACCATAAATTGCAGTTGTTGCTGCATCTTTAAGCACATTAATAGATTCAATATCGGCAGCATTAATAGAATTAAAGTCGGTTAATGATTGAGGCACCCCATCAATAATAACCACCGGATCGGTACCGGAAAAAGAAGGGATACCCCTAATTAAAACTGTAGGTTTTGCACCCGGTGAGCCCGGAGCAATTACGGTAACGCCAGAAGCCCTGCCTTGCAAAGCTTCCTCAGCCCTTACAGGTTTCAACTTTTCAATATCGGCTGCTTTTACTGTAGAAATTGCACCCGATACCTTGGTTACTTTTTGAGTTCCATAACCTACCACTACAACCTCATTTAATTTTGAGGTGTTTTCGGTAAGTGAAACTGATAAAGTATTGCCTGTAATGGCAACTTCCTTAGCTTCAAACCCAACTGAACTAATAATAAGCGTTTTTGCAGCCGAAGGAACAGTAATTGTAAATTCGCCCCTTTCGTTAGTGCTTGTACCAGCCTGACTGCCTTTTACAACAACCGATGCTTTAGATACAGGTTCTCCATTTTGGCCTTTTACAGTACCTGTAATAGTTTTGGTTTGAGACCAGGAAACTGCGGAGATGAGTAATGCAAAAAGGAATAAAATCCCTTTGAAGAGTTTTTTCATACACAAGTTTTTTCGTTTTGATAATTCTGATTTAACAGAACATAAAAGTAAAAGGTTTATTAATCTTAAAATATTAATTCACTACATCTATACTACATCATCAAATCTTAACTAATTGAATATCAATAACGTTAAAATACCTCATTACTACATCAAAGGAATAATTACCTTTATTGCATGAAAAAATGCATCACATTTTTTTTATTGCTTGTTACCCACCATTTATTACCAGCTCAAAACACCATTGGGCTGCCATTAGTTGTTAATTACAACAATAGCGACTTTAAGGGGGGCTTACAAACCTGGGACATTAAACAGGACAGATCGGGTAAAATGTATTTTGCTAATAATGAAGGGTTAATATCATATGATGGCAGTTATTGGAAAATTTATCCGCAACCAAACAAAACCATATTACGCTCAATAGCTATTGATGATAATGGCAGAATTTATGCCGGTGGGCAGGATGAGATGGGTTTTTATTTTCCTGATGACAATGGTATTTTACGATATACCTCATTAAAAAGCCTGATACCAAAAGCACAAAATAATTTTGCAGATATCTGGGATATTGAAATACTGGAAGGTGCTGTTTTCTTTCGCTCCACTGACAGAATTTTTCAATATAAAGATCAATCTGTACAGGTTTATCCTGCACCATCCAGTTGGCAGGCTTTAAAAGTTACAGGTGGAAAAGTTATAGCCCAGGATAGAACCGGCGGACTCTTTCAATTTATTAATAACGCATGGCAGCCACTAGCCTCACCAAACATAATTCCGGATTTTGTTATTACTGGCATTGTATCACTGGGTAATGATAGTTTGTTGATCAGTTCTCTTCAAAATGGTCTTTATATTTTTACCAACGGCACTCTTGTAAAAAAGAATACGGCTGCAGACGCCAGTTTTCAGAAGAATAATATTTATTCCTTCGAACAGATTAATACAACCGAATTTGTTGCAGGCACAACCTCCGATGGTTGTTTAATAATAAACAGAAATGGGGAAATTATCCAGCAAATTGCCCGCCCTGAAGGTCTTCAAAATAATAATGTGCTGAGTGTTTTTTTAGATAAAGATAAAAACCTTTGGACAGGGCTTAACAACGGCATAAGTTTTATTGCGTACAACTCTGCCATTAAATATATTAAACCCAGTAAAACAAATGATGTGTCGGGTTACTCATGCCGGGTTTTTAATAACCAGTTATATATTGCCACATCTGATGGAGCATATATGGCATCGCTTTCCAATACGAATAAAGATATTAGTTTTTCAAAAGCTGATTTTAGTTACATACAAAATAGTAGTGGCCAGGCCTGGCGTTTGGATGAAGTAAACCATCAACTGCTGATGGGACACCATAACGGCTGTTATTTAATAAGGGACAATGCAGCTGTTCAATTAACCAGCGGCATTGGTATCTGGCTTTTTGTGCCAACCACTTCAATATATCCGGCAGTAAATATATTAACGGGAACTTACAATGGACTTACCATGCTGGAATACACTACTGGCAATTTTACAAACAACTATACGCTCAAAGGCATTAATGAATCAATCAGATTTTTGGCAATTGATAACAACAATGATATCTGGGCCTCTCACCCTTACAGGGGTATTTACAAAGTATTGTTATCGGCCGATAACAAATCCTATACTGCACAGCTATATACTGATAAAGATGGCTTACCCTCTACTTTTAGAAATCATGTATTCCGCATAAAGAACAGGGTGGTTTTTGCTACTGAAAAAGGAGTATATGAATTTGATGCCAGCCTTAAAAAATTTATTCCCTCTCCGCTTTTATACAAAGTATTTGGCAATATTGGTATTGATTATTTAAATGAAGATGCAGCAGGTAACTTATGGTTTTGCAGTGGCAAAAAAATTGGTGTTATAAGTTTTTCTGCTGCCGACAAAAAAGCAACCACAACTTTTTTTCCTGAGTTAACAGGAAAAATTTTATCCGGTTTTGAAAATATTTACCCGTTTTCTAAAGAAAATATTTTTATTGCTGCCGACAATGGTATCATACATTTGAACTATGAAAAGTATATTGCTAACAACTCCAGGCTAAATGTACTATTAACACAGGTAAAAGCTTTTGGCAAATCAGACAGTGTAATTTTTGGTGGCTATTTTCTTCAAAATAAAGACTCCTCTTATGCTCAAAATAAAAATTCAATTTTACAATTTCCAATAAGTAATAACTCATTTCATTTTGAATTCAGTTCGCCTGCATTTAGTTTGCAAAAAAATATTCAATATAGCTATCAATTAGATGGCTTTGAAAATAAATGGAGTGAATGGACCACTAAAACCGAAAAAGATTATACCAATTTACCAGCAGGCACTTACACTTTTAATATAAAAGCACACGACAACCTGGGTAACGAATCTAAAGTTATAAGTTATAGTTTTATTGTAAAGCCCGCCTGGTACAAAACTATATGGGCCTACCTTTTTTATTTTCTTTTACTTTTTTTATGCTTTTACCTGCTCAACAGGTGGCAAAAACAAAAGCTCCATTTACAAAAGGTAAAATTTGAGGAAGAACAAAAAAGATTAAAATATATTCACCAGCTTGAAGTGGAGAAAAATGAAAAAGAGATTATTAAACTACAGAATGAAAAATTAGCCAACGAAGTTATTTATAAAAATAAAGAGCTGGCCGATGTTAGTATGCATCTTGTAGAAAGAAGCGATGCCTTAATAAAAGTGAAAGATGAATTACAGCAGTTATATAAAAAAACCGGCGGTAATCATGATGTTAAAAAAGCCATTCAGCTGGTAAATGATATTGAAAAAAACAACTCCAACTGGGAGCAGTTTGCCTCACATTTTGATGAGATCAATAATGATTTTCTAAAAAAACTTAAATCAAAATTTCCTGCACTAACCAATACCGACCTTAAGGTATGCGCCTATCTGCAATTAAAACTTTCTTCAAAAGAGATAGCCCAGCTTATGAATATTTCTGTAAGAGGTGTGGAAATTAGCCGTTACCGGCTTAGAAAAAAATTACAACTGCCTACAGAAAAAACCTTAAATGATTTTTTGGGTGAAATTTTAAAAGGTGAATAGATTTTAAAAGCAAAAAACTGAATGCACATAATAATTGCTGTACATTCAGTTTTATTTAAATCTAAAATCTTAACTATTTTGCTTCGAGTGTAATCTTTCCAGTAGCGAACTCTTTAATACTGTATTTGGCTCCAAGCTTTACTTTTTTATAACTTTAAGCCATTGTACAGCTCCAACAGTTGCATAATTTGGATAGTATTTGTCTTGAACTATTATATTAAATTCTGAACCACCCCCGATTAAAGAAGTAAATACAGTTGCCATAGCTCCTTGTTCTGAACTGTAGTTATATCCTTTCTCCATTGTCTTGGTAACTTCTATTAAATAATAGCCTTTTTCTGTATCATGCATTTGTTGAAGTCCAATAAAAGTTAAATCGTAACCACATTTATTTTTGATTTCTGTTTTTGTGTTAATATCCCAATCCGTACCCGATTCTACATAAACATCACCGTAACCGTCTCTGTATGCTGTTTTAGTGGGTGTAACTTTTAAACTTGAATTGCTGTTTCTTACAAAACAATCTCTGCATTCCTTTTGAGGATACTTGTTGGCTATAATTTTTTGCAAAGAGTCGGATTGTTTAGTTGTTTTGGCTATGTAGTCTTTTAAACGTTGCTTAGCTTCTTTTTCTTTAGCAACAATATCATTTGCTTTTGTAGTTGTCATTTCGTTTTCAATAGTAATATTTTTTGCACTATACCGGTAGGAAACTTGTTTGGGATGAATAATCCAATCATAATCCTGGATAGCCTTATTATATTTTCCACGTTCTTTCCATTCTTCCGAGTAGTATTCCATCATAAAATCCATTGTAATATCTCCATCATCATTTGCAGACAAAGTAATTTTTCCTTCGTATCCGCCGCTAAGATCTCTGTTATTATTGTACGCATTCATGCAAGCCTCTCCAGTAGAGCGTTCGTTAAGAATTTTTCTGAAATTGGTAATTTGGAATGTTTGTGGCTGACTATTTAAAACTGTAAAATCGTTTTTTACCACAATATCTGCAAAACATTCGCAACCCGGAACGGGAGTTAACCTTACTACTGCCTTATCATCATATTGACCTATAGAAAGCGGGTATTTTGTATACGCTATTTTTGAAGTCGGTCTGAACCAATTTTCTTTTTCAACGCTTAATGAAGACGTATAGTTAATAAATCTCCATTTAGGCAAGTATCCCACTGGGTATTTTCCTGTCATGTCTATTACTAAATTTTTTGCTATCCTGAACCTGGTATCGCTTTCGTTTTTCGGCGGATTTGAAGTATTTTGAATAAAATCAGCATCGCTAATTTCTGAAAGTTTTGGTCTTTCATTTGAATTATTAGATTCATTTTTAATTATACTGTTTACTTGGTCGTTTGTTGTATTTAATGTCACTGGTTTAGAGGTAGTATCTTTCTTTTTCCCATTTAAAATATCATCAATCTTTTGGTTTACTATATCATCTTTTTTCTTTTTTAACTTATCTAAAAGTTTTTGCCCTTTTGCATTCTCACTAAAAGTAAAAATGAGAAAAGCACTTAAAAATAGTGTTACTTTAAATTTTAATTTCACTGTCATAAAAATTTGTTATTAGATTGTGATTATTTGATACTTTATTTAGCATTGCAGCCAACTTCCTCGTTTCTGTATTTATTAATTGAATTACAAAGTCTTTATGAGCCTTGTTACCACCAACCTTTATTCCAAAAGCGCTAATGCTGTTATGTCCTTCGGAATATTCAGTTACCAAGGGCTTGCCGAAAGGATATATATGGATAGGTAATTAGAACAAAACTGGTAATATTACAAGAAGTACGAATTAACGGATTATGAAATTGAAGATATATATTTTTTTTATTAAAAATATATTTTTACTAATATTTAATCCTTATTTATTTTAGTAGTATAAAATGGATACTATTTTACAGTTTATTCATCCATACCATCAGCTCCATCCGCAGTTTTACTGGAATTGGCCAACATTTTAGTTACAATATCAATTTCAGCAGGCGTAAAATACCGCCATTTGCCGGGAGCAAGCCCGGCTATTGTAATATTCATTATCCGTATCCGTTTCAATGCTTCTACATTGTATCCCAATGCTTCACACATGCGGCGTATCTGCCGGTTAAGTCCCTGCGTAAGTATTATTTTAAACCTGTTTGGGGCCTCCTGCTTTACAAAACATTTTTGTGTTACTGTACCTAAAATACGGACCCCATTACGCATTTTATTTATAAAATCCATTGTAACAGGTTTATCAACTGTTACAATATATTCCTTTTCATGATTATTGCCGGCACGTAAAATTTTATTTACAATATCACCGTCGTTAGTTAAAAATATTAACCCTTCGCTTCTTTTATCCAGTCGGCCGATTGGAAAAATTCTTGATTTATAATTTACAAAATCGATGATATTGGTTTTGTCTTTTAAATCTGTTGTACAGGTAACGCCCTTGGGTTTATTCAACAATAAATAAACAGCAGCTTTCTTTTTTTTAATGGGCTCACCATCTACTAAAACAATATCATTTTCTCCAACCCTGTTTCCCTTGTGGGCATCTTTGCCATTAATGGTTACCCTGCATTGTTCAATATACTTATCAGCCTCCCTGCGGCTGCAAAAACCTGTTTCGCTGATGTATTTATTTAAACTGGTTTCCATTATGCTTTGTAAATTATTACAAACTTAATTTAAAATAGATAATATCCCGGATCAGTAATCGGGCAATATACAATTACGCAGGTAAGCCAATGTTTTATTGAATACAAAAGCGGAGACATGTGCTCCGCTTTTGTATTTTATTTTGATAAGTATTATTATTCCGCAGGTTTACTTTCTTCCGCAGGTTTTTCTTCTGCCGGAGTATCTTTAATAAGTTTACCCAATTCGGATGTACGCCTTTTTGTTTGCGGTTTTGGAGCAAACATAACCAGCATCCTTTTTCCCTCCATTTTAGGTAACCCTTCTAAAGCACCAACGTCTTTAAGGCGGTCGGCAAATTTCAACAATAGCAATTCCCCTCTTTCTTTAAACATAATAGCACGGCCCTTAAATTGAACATGTGCTTTTACTTTATCGCCATCCAGTAAAAATTTTTCAGCATGTTTTACTTTAAACTCAAAATCATGATCATCTGTATTGGGTGTAAAACGTATTTCTTTTACTTCACTGGTTTTACTCTTTGCCTTCATTTCCTTTTTCTTCTTCTTCTCATCGTACAAAAACTTATTGTAATCAATAATTTTGCACACCGGAGGTGCAGCGCCGGGAGAAATTTCTACAAGGTCTAGTTCTAAATCTTTGGCAATTTTCAGTGCTTCAGGTGTTGGATAAATTCCAGGAGTTAAATTTTCGCCAACCAATCGTACTTCCGGTACTCTTATCATGTGATTGGTGCGGTGTTCCTGCTGTTGTTCTTTTTTAAAACGGGGATTAAATGCTCCCCGGGGCGGTCTTGGTGGAAATGCCATTTACAATTTTTAATTTACAATTTTGTTTTTATGTTACCGGCAACATCAACTTTGTTCAACATCGTTGTGTCACTCTCTTGTACACTTTGTTTACTATTCAGCTTTTACCTAAGCGTAAAATACAAAAAAATTAATCTGCTCTTCTTTCTTTTATTTCTTCTTTAATTGCTGCAATAAATTCATCTATACTTTTTACACCCAAATCTCCTTTACCCTGCCTGCGTATTGCAGCTGCTCCTTCATTCATTTCTTTTTCTCCAATTACCAGCATGTAGGGTACTCTTGCCAATTCTGTATCCCTTATCTTCTTCCCTATCTTTTCGTTGCGGTCATCAATTTCTACACGAATATCTGCATTTTTCAGCTTTTGCAAAATAGTATTTGCATAATCCATAAATTTATCGCTGATAGGCAAAATCTTTACCTGTAGCGGAGCCAGCCAGGCCGGGAATTTTCCGGCATAATGCTCCAGCAAAAATCCAATAAAACGTTCATGAGTCCCTAACGGAGCCCTGTGAATAATTAATGGTATTTCGGGCTGGTTATTCTGGTTGGTAAATGATAATTTAAAGCTACGGGATTGTGCAAAGTCAACCTGGTTGGTGGCCAGCGTAAATTCCTTGCCAATGGCACTCCAAATCTGTACATCTATCTTAGGGCCATAAAATGCCCCCTCTCCTTTAACTTCAACAAATGGCACACCGGTTTCTATCAATACTTTCCTTACCAGGTCTTCGGTTTCCAGCCAAAGCTCGGGTTCGTTTACATATTTCTGCCCCAGTTTTTCGGGGTCGTGTAAACTCAGGCGCATCACATATTTATCTATACCAAATATTTTAAAATATTTAAGGTACATATCGTTTACCGCTTTAAATTCCTGTGCAAATTGTTCTTTGCTGCAGTAAATATGTGCATCATTCATGTGCAGGCAGCGTACCCTCATCAAGCCAAATAATTCGCCGCTCTGTTCGTAACGGTAGCAGGTGCCATACTCTGCTATACGGTAAGGCAGGTCTTTATAACTTTTTTGCTCTGCATCAAATATTTTATGATGATGAGGGCAGTTCATTGCTTTTAAGTAATATTTTTCTCCATCCATTTCCATGGGAGGAAACAAACTGTCTGCATAGTAAGGTAAATGCCCGCTGGTGAGGTACATGCTTTCTTTTGCAATATGTGGAGTAACCACTCTTTTATAGCCTGCAGCATTTTCAGTTTCCTTAGCCAGTTTTTCCAGTTCCTCAATAATTACAGTTCCATTAGGCATCCATAATACCAGCCCTGGTCCCACATTATCATCCATTGTAAAAATACCCAGCTCTTTACCTAATTTTCTATGGTCTCTTTTTTTGGCTTCCTCCAGCAGGGCAATATATTCATCCAGTTCCTTTTGATTAGGAAATGTTATTCCATAAATCCGGGTAAGTTGTTTATTTTTTTCATCGCCTTTCCAATATGCACCGGCAATGCTCATTAATTTAATGGCTTTAATAACCCCGGTGGCAGGAATATGCGGCCCACGGCATAGATCAGTAAAAGCTCCCTGCGTATAAAAAGTAATGCCTCCATCTGTAAGGTTACTTAACAGGTCCAGTTTATATTCATCGCCTTTACCTGTAAAATAGTTTACTGCTTCTGCTTTTGATATTTCTTTTCTGATGTAACTGTTATTTTGTTTTGCCAGTTCATTCATCTTTTTTTCAAGTGTAACCAGGTCTTCTTCACTTAGTTTTCTATCTCCCAGGTCCATATCGTAATAAAACCCTTTTTGTAAGCCATTATCAATGGCAGGGCCAACCCAAAATTTTACCCCTGGAAACATGCTTTCTACAGCCTCGGCCATTAAATGTGCCGAAGAGTGCCAGAAAGTAGCTTTGGCATCAGCATCATCCCAGGTTAATAATTTTAAAGATGCATCTGTATTTATTGGCCGGGTGGCATCCCATACTTCGCCATTAATACTGGCAGCAAGTACTTTTCTTGCTAAGCCTTCGCTTATAGATTTAGCCACATCCATTGCCGATGAACCCTGTTCAACTTCCCGTATAGCCCCGTCGGGCAATGTAATCTTTATCATATCTTTATACACCTGCCTTATCGTTTAGCAGGCTGCAAATTTAACGAAGTATTAGCTATGGAAAAATTAATCTAAAATATCTTTGTAAATAATGAAAAGTATTGTGATTCCGGGTTCTTTTTTATTTTGCTGGCATAAAATATTTTCTACCGAAAAGAAACAAGAATTACAGAACATTTAATTCTTATCGCAGGCTGGTATATAGATAGAAACCCAAATGTAGTTACGCAAAAAAGTTATAAGTGAAAATGAAAAGAATTTTATATTTATTAATTACCCTTGTTTTTTCAACAGCAGCATATGCCCAGGATTTTACTGGTCAGTGGAAAGGCCAGTTTGCAGATAAAAGCACTGCATTTTTAAATTGGGGTGGCGACCGTTGCGATTATGTACTGGAACTGGAATGCAAGGGCAATGATGTTACGGGTTATTCTTACACTTATTTTAATGAGGGTGGCAACCGTTATTATACCATCTGTAAACTAAAAGGCAAATTAAATAAACGCAGCCGCTATATAGAGGTAACAGAAATTGAGCGTACTAAAACCAACGTGCCTACCAACGTAAGAAATTGTTTTCAAATACATAAACTCACTTATTTTAAAGAAGGGGATGAACAAAAACTGGAAGGCACCTGGATACCTGCCCCAAACCAGCAGGGAGATTGCGGTTATGGTACTACCTTATTATCACGAAGAGTACTTAAAAAAAATAAACCGGTTTTTAACAACACCACTGCAAGAGACAGCAAACCAGAGAAAAAACCGGCAACTAATTTTGTTGATAAAAATAAAACCGCAGCACCACCTGTAGTTATTAACAAACCAAAACCTGTTGCACCACCACTTGTAAAACCGGTTCCCGAAACAACCAAAACTGATTCAAAAAATCAAACACCCACTATTGTAAAAATAAATCCCCCACAGGTAAAACTGCCTGAAGTAAATTTTGAAAAAAGAAACAGCAACATTATTAAAACCATTGAAATAGAAAAAGAAACATTTAAAGTTGACCTGTACGATAATGGAGATATTGATGGCGATACTATTTCGCTTTTCTTTAATGGAAGATTATTACTTTCTCACAAACGCCTTAGCGACAAGGCGCTTACCTTAACCCTGAATGCCACAGAAAGTAAAGATGTAAATGAGCTGATAATGTATGCCGATAATCTTGGATCTATTCCACCAAATACTGCTTTAATGGTGGTTACCGATGGCGATAACCGCTATGAGGTACGCATTTCATCCGACCTGCAAAAAAGTGGTGTAATCCGTTTTGTACATAAGCCCAAAACCACACAATAAAAGGCTAATAGCTGCGTTAGTACCTAAACCAATATTAATAAGTGATGAAAAACCTTATTTCGGTTATGGTACTTTTTATGGGTATCATAGTATTCAGCTGCTTTATTTCGTCCTGTACAAAAGATAATACCAATATTGATAAACCTAAAGAACAACAGGTTATTGGTACATGGAGTATTAACAGGGTTCAACTAAAATTATATTATGGTGGTGTGTTTTTTAAAGATACCATCGTTGCTCAAACCACTTATCCAAACTATGTAAAGTTTGAATCGAATGGAAGTTTTGAGTACAAGTTTAATAAGCCTGCTGCTGATGTTGGAACTTACCAATTTACCGGAACCGATTCTGTAGTATCTAACGTTACTTCAAAAATATACCGCTGGAAAATGTTGACGCTGACTGATGTTTTATTTACTGTAATGAACACATCAACAGATCCTGCTTACCCCGGAGCTACAGTGGAAACTTACCAGACATTTGTAAGATAAAATATTAAAAATAGTTCTTAATCCGAACTCTCACAGTAAACTGCATTCGCCAGCTGGCGAATGCTTTTTTTGTTAGAATTTAAAGTTCCAGGTAACAGCAGGAATGATAGGGAATAAAGAAACCTGTTTTGCCTGTATCGTTAATGTGCCATTTAAAGGGCTTCCGTTCTGATCGAAATACACAAAGTATGGATTTTGACGGCTATAAGCATTATAGATGCTGAATACCCATTCACTCTTCCATTTTCTTTTTTCATTTTTCTTTGGTGTAAGTATTGCAGAAAGATCCATGCGGTGATAGGCCGGCAAACGGTATTCATTAATGCGGCTGTACTCCTGCGTTAGCACACCGCCAACAATATAAAAACGTTGTGGCAAAGTTGCAGCATTACCGCTGCCATAAACAAATGAGGCAGATAATTTCCATTTTTTATTCAGCTCGTACATGGCCACTACACTTAAATCATTTCTCCTGTCGTACTTGGCTGGATATTTTTCTCCAAAATTAAGTACTGCAAATTTTCGCCATGTCCAGCTTAAAGTATAACCAATCCAGCCGGTTAACCTGCCCTTTGTTTTATTAATAAACAATTCAGTTCCGTAACTCCAGCCTTTTCCGAAAGCAAAAAAATTTTCGGTATCTTCTAAAGTATTCGGGGTATATCCTTCCCGGTATTCTATCTGGTTTTGCATTTGCTTGTAATACAATTCAAGGGAGGTTTCGTACATATTATCCTTAAAATTTTTAAACAGGCCGGCAGCATATAAATAACTTATTTGTGGTTTTACTTTGTAAGTACTGGGTACCCAAATATCTGTAGGTAAAGTGGTACCTGCATTACTTACCAGGTGAATGTATTGCAGGTTTCTTGTTACAGATGCTTTTACTGATGTCTCGTCATTCAATGCATATCGAACAGTTAATCTTGGTTCTAAACCGCCATATGTTTTTACAGTTTCGCCTTTTTTATACACCGTACTGTCTATACGGTTGCCGTTATCATCTGTTTTATACAATTTAAAAGCGCCTACCTGCTGAAAAAAACTATAGCGCAGGCCTGCATTTATTTTTACCTTATCACTTATCTCCCAATCGTCCTGCACATAAACCGCAGCTTCATTGGCAAATTTTGTTTGTGCATTATTGGGATTAAATACCACCGAATCCTGTTTACCACTAACTACAGAAGGCGTAAACCGGTGATAAGTATAAATACCGCCGAATTTAACTTTGTGTCCGGTATATGGATACAGATCAAAATCCTGTTTTAAACTTATATCCCTGATACCCGATGCCAATTTTACTTCGAAATTATTTTGTGCTGCATTAAATGTAAACTTGTAATCGTTATATACAGCAGTAGTATTGCCAAATAAACGGTTATTGTAAACATGGTTCCATCTTAATGTACCGGTTGCATTGCCCCAGGGTATATTTACTTTTAAACTTTGTTTACCATTTACAAAATCAAAAACATCCCGGCCGAAATAACCACTTAAGTAGAGCCTGTCTTTTTCAGAGAAACGGTAATTTATTTTTGTATTTAAATCGTAAAAATAATAACCCGAGCCATAAAACTGGCTGCTTGATTTTACAAAAGGCTTTGTTAATGCATCTATATAAGTTCTTCTTGCAGAAACAATAAAAGAGGCTTTATTTTTTTTTATAGGTCCCTGTATTGATAAACGGGATGCAATTAATCCAATACCACCATCTACCTGAAATTTTTGATTGTTCCCTTCCTTCATAGCAATATCCAATACGCTGGATAACCTGCCGCCATATTGCGCAGGCATACCTCCTTTAATAAGAGAAACATTTTTTATTGCATCGGAATTGAAGATGGAGAAGAATCCAAAAAGGTGACCGGTATTATACAC
>JAYVJU010000090.1:0-10555 GCA_043769035.1 Ferruginibacter sp. | reverse complement strand
AGATGTTTGGTACACTATTGTTGGTACAGGCGGTGCTATTACGGCCAGCCTTTGCGGTTCAGCATATGATACAAAAATTGATGTTTATACAGGTGCCTGTGGCTCTTTAACTAATATAGGCGGTTGTAACGATGACTTCTGTGGTACACAGTCTCAAATGACTTGGACCTCCACAATTGGTACCACCTATCGCATCCGTGTACATGGTTTTGCCGGGGCTACAGGTGCTTTTACCTTAAATGTAACCTGTGGGCCAGTACCTCCTCCCAATGATAATTGTGCCAATGCCATACCCATTGCATGCGGAGGTATTGCTAGCGGCAGTACAGCTTTGGCTACAATTGATGGCCCTGCTACAGATTGTGGCGGTGGTTCAGTTGCACCAGATGTTTGGTACACTATTGTGGGTACAGGTAATGCTATTACGGCCAGCCTTTGCGGAAGCGGCTACGATACGCAACTTGATGTTTATACGGGTGCCTGCGGGGCATTGACCAATATCGGCGGCTGTAACGATGACTTCTGTGGTTTACAATCCCAAATGACATGGAACTCTATTCTTGGCACTACTTACCGCATCCGTGTACATGGTTTTGGCGGGGCTACAGGTGCTTTTACTTTAAACGTAACCTGTCCAGCTTCATGCACTATTACCTGTCCTGCAAATGTTACTGTCAGCAATCAGACGGGACAATGTGGTGCAGTTGTTACTTATCCCGCACCAACAACAACGGGAACTTGCGGAACAATAACTGCTTCACCAGCATCAGGATCATTCTTCCCTGTTGGTACTACAACGGTTACTGCAACATCAACAGCCGGACCAACTTGCTCATTTACTATTACAGTGAATGATGTTCAGCCACCGACAGTAACAACCGGAACTATCGCCAGTTGCTATCCTACAGTAGCAGCCGCTCAGGCAGCAGCGTTGGCAGCAACAACTGCTACGGATAATTGTCCGGGTGTGTTAACAGAAGTTGCCTCAACAGTTGGTACTTGCAGTGCGGTTGTTACTGTAACAACAACAGATGTTGCAGGTAACTCAACTGCAGTAACGTATAACACACGGATTGATAATACACCACCAACAGTAACAACCGGTACTATTGCCAGTTGTTATCCTACAGTAGCAGCCGCTCAGGCAGCAGCGTTGGCAGCTACAAATGCTACGGATAATTGTCCGGGTGCATTACCAGAAGTAGCCTCAACGGTTGGTACATGTAGTGCAGTGATAACAGTTACAACAACCGATGCCTGTGGTAATGCAACTGCAGTAACGTATAATACAAGAATAGATAATACAGCACCGGTAATTACCTGCCCGGCAAATGTAACGGTAAGTTGTGCCGCCAATGTGCCGGCAGTAAACACGGCATCAGTAACAGCTACCGATAACTGTCCGGGAGCCATTGTTATCACCCATATTGGTGATGTAATAACGAACCAAACCTGTGCCAACAGATTTACGGTGACAAGAACATACCGGGCAACTGATGGCTGTGGCAGCTTTACCGAGTGTACTCAAATAATAACGGTGAATGACCAGACAGCACCAGTAATAACCTGTCCTGCAAATATCAGTGTAACGACTCCTGTGGGTAGTTGTACAGCGGTGGTTAATTTTACGCCAACAGCTACTGATAACTGTGCAGGTGCAGTAACGATAGTAAGTAGTCCTGCCTCTGGCACAGCATTCCCAATAGGAATTACAACGGTAACCTCAACAGCAACGGATGTCTGTGGCAATAGCAGCACTTGTACGTTTACGGTAACAGTAGCAGATGCACAGTTACCGGTAATAACAGCACAGCCGCAGAACAGAACAGTATGTGCTGGTACGAATGCAACGTTTAGTGTTACGGCGATAACAAGCCCAAATGCAAACGGACCGCTGGCTTACCAGTGGCAGCAATGGAATGGTAGTGCCTGGGTAAATATATCAGGTGCCACTGCTTCATCATTTACCGTAAGCAATACAACTGTAGCAATGAACACTAATACATTCCGTGTAGTAATAACAGGATTGTGTACTATAGTTAACTCAAATGCTGCAACGCTGTATGTGAATCCGGTGCCAACAGTAGTAATTTCGGCAACACCGCCTCCATCTTTATTGCCAAACCAGACCACTACGCTGAATGCATTTACTAATCCGGCAGGAGGAGGAACCTTTACCTGGTTCTTTAATGGCACCGCCATTCCGGGGGTAACAGGTTCATCGCTTGGCCCGATAGGCATAAACCAATTGGGAGTTTACAGGGTGTTATATACTGATCTGAATGGATGTGTTGGGACTTCTGCTAATCTTGATGTAACAGGAGCTTTTTCCAATCAAATCTGGGTTTATCCAAATCCAAACTTTGGACAGTTCCAGGTAAGGTTCTACAATCAGGTTAGTGAACCAGCTACAGTAACAGTATTTAATGCGGCGGGTCAAAGGGTTTACCAGCGAAGCTTAACAACCGGAGGCACTCCTTATACACAAATAGACATTGACCTTGGCTTAAAAGCAAACGGAGTGTATATAGTACAAATAGTAAACGGAAGTGGTAAGCTACTGGCTGCAAAGAAAATCATCGTTCAGAACCGATAGGATATACAACTTATAACTCATCAATAAAATCCATCCCGATAACCTTTCGGGATGGATTTTTTAATTTACCGGGAGAAGCAAACCAGGAAAATTTTACTCCTGTTAACCACAGCTTTTTATTTTATTTCAGCAACAGTTAGAGGAAACAATATTAAAAAATGAAGTGATGTGAAAATAGCTGGAGGGCAAACAACCTAAGAACATTATCTATGTGAAGAACAATATGATAAACCTGGTAATATAGAAAAGCTATCACCTTCATTTTCTGATTTTTATATTTTGCCATCTCAGGTGCCGGTCTCCATTTTTGATAGTATTGGGATCGGGCAACTTATTGGTTATCATTATATGCTGTTTCCTAAAAGCACACATATAAATTTGGTGGTAGAAAAAAAACAAATATCTTAGGCAATTGAAGTTGTTAAGGCTTCACCATTCTACAACCACCAAACTCTGATTATGCGGAAAATTTACTTCTTGCTGCTTACTGTTATGTTAGCAGCTTTATCGAATGCACAAAATGTTACTGTTAATCCCGGTGCAGGATCCTATCCTGACTTGACTACTGCCTTTGCAGCTATCAATGCGGGAACACATACCGGTGCAATAGCCGTGAGCATTATTAATAACACTACTGAGCCTGCCGCAGGTGCAATACTTAATGCCAGCGGTTCTGGAGCAGCTTCTTACACATCAATATCTATTTCTCCGGGCGGAGGAGCAGCCAGAACAATTTCTGGCGCAGCTACTGCCGGTTTGCCACTGATAGATTTTAATGGGGCAGATAATGTAACCATTGACGGGTTGAACAGCGGAGGTAATTCACTTATCATAGAAAATACGACAGTTTCCGCCACATCAGGTACTTCCACCATTCGCTTTATTGGTGGTGCAACAACTAACACTATTACGAGATGCACACTCAGAGGTGCAGGAACAATGTCTGTTGCAACAAATGGTGCAACGATTTTCTTTTCTACTGATGCCAGTACAGCCAATGGTAACGATAACAACACAATTTCTAATAACGATATTGGACCTGTCGGAGCCAATTTACCTACTAAAGCTATTTTAGGAAATGGTTCTACAACTACAACGGCCATTGGCAACAGTGGTAATATTATTACGAATAATGACATTCATGATTATTTTGGCGCTGCCGTTACGAGTTCTGGTGTAGCCACTAATGGTGGATGTAACACCTGGACGATTACTAACAACCGGTTTTATCAGGCGGCCACCCGTACCTGGACAACAGGTGCTACACACCGTGCCATTGATATCAATAACTCAACTGCAACAAGTGGCGCACAAGGCTTTACCGTTACAGGCAATATAATTGGCTATGCTACTAATACGCAAACCGGAATCTATTCTTTAACAGGCAGTACGGGCAAATTTCAAGCAATACAGTTCAGCGGTATTTCTGCTGGCACAGTCTCTAATATTAATAACAACACTATCGCCTCTGTTAGTATGACAGGGGTGACTTCAAGCGGTACCAGCACTAGTAGTCCTTTTGCAGGAGTATTAGTTATTAATGGATTAACCAATACAAATAGTAATACTATAGGTAGCCAGTCTGCAACCGGCTCACTCACATTTTCTACAAACACTACCACCGCTACTGATGTATATGGTATGTTTAATTTCAGCTTAGATAACTGGGTATCTAACAATAATAACATAGGAGGCATCTCGGTAACTAATGCCGGAGCTTCCGGTACTTTTCTTACGTATGGGTTGAGAGCCAATACAAGCACCACACTTACCTGGTCTGCTTCATCAAATACTATAGGTGGGTCTGTTGCAAATTCTATTCAGTTGAATGCAACGGGTGTATCTTCTCAGGTAGTAGGTATGCAAACGCCGAATGCTATTTCTACATTTACACTCAATACCATACGAAACCTGACCAGCAATATTGGAACAGGAACTACAACTGCCGCTTCTGTGGCAGGTATTATTTTTACAAGTACTACTCCCAATCAAACTGTTTCTCAGAATACTATTTTCAATCTGATAAATACAAATGCTACGGCAGCTTCTGTAGTTACCGGTATTCAATTTACAGGCGGTACTGCCAACATTGTACAACGAAATTTAATATATGATTTGATAGTAGCCTCCAACAGTGCTACAGCAGAAGTAAACGGTATCAGAGTGGCTGGCGGTACTACTACCTACCGAAACAATATGATACGACTTGGTGCAGGCATCACCAATGCAATTGGTGGCGTTGCATCCAATTCTTCTACTACAGGTATTAACGGATTTAATGGATTTCTTGGTACTGATAATTTTTGGCATAATAGTATATATATTGAAGGAAGCCCAACTTCTGGAACCGGGGCTTCTTATGCATTCAATGGAACACAAACGGTTAATACCCGCAGTTTCAGGGATAATATTTTCTTTAATGCAAGGAGCAATAGTGGTGCAACGGGCAGCCACTATGCAGTAAAAATAAATGGTACAGCACCTAACCCAACCGGTCTTACTATTAACAACAACGTTTATTTTGCCAATGGTACCGGTGCTGTGTTTGGGTTTTTTAATTCGCTGAATGTTGCCAATATTGCAGCCTGGAGAACAGCTGTAGGGCAGGATGCAGGAAGTTTTGAAAGCAATCCGCAGTATAATGCTCCTGCAGCCGCTACACCAGATTTGCATATACACCCAACTAACCTTACTGTGGCAGAAGGCAATGGTGCTGATGTAGGTGTGGTTGATGATTATGATGGGCAAACAAGAGCATCATTTACTCCAGTTGATATCGGTGCAGATGCAGGTAATTTTGCAGGTCTCGATTTATCAGCACCTAATATTACATATACACCGCTTGGAAATACTTCTTTAACAACAAACCGTACAATTGCAGTTACCATTACCGATGTTACAGGAGTTGCCACAGGTGCTGTAGCTCCCCGCATCTATTTTAATAAAAATGCAGGAGCTTATTTTTCAACGGCGGCCACACTTTCCAGTGGTACTGTGCAGAATGGTGTTTGGACTTGCACTATAGATAATGCACTTATCGGTGGTGTTGTTACTACTGATGTAATCCGCTACTTCGTAGTGGCACAGGATGTACTTGGAAATCTTGCTGCCAATCCAGGCGGTGGTTTTACAGGAACAGATGTTAACACAGTAACCACCCCGCCAACCACCCCGAACAGCTATACAATTGTAGCAGCATTTTCCGGTATTATTCCGGTAGGTACTGGTGAAACGTACACCTCACTGACAAATACAGGTGGCATATTTGAAGCCATCAACGCCGGGTCATTGACAGGAAATGTAACTATCAATATAACAAGTGATTTAATAACCGAACTCGGCACTGTCTCATTGAACCAATGGTCAGAAGATGGTGTTGGCGGTTACACGATGCTGATTAAACCAAGCGGTGCACCCCGCACTATTACCGGTACTAATACAGGCGGGTTAATTAAATTTAATGGAGCCGATAAAGTAACCGTAGATGGCTCAACCACCGGTGCTACTGCCGGTGCTTGCCTGATAGGTGGTAATGCGGCAATAAGGGAACTGACTATTCAAAATACGAATATCGGTACCAGTGCTTGTGTAATATCAGTACAAAGTGGAACTAATGGTGCTCAAAACAATACTATTAGAAATGTAAATGTTTTAGGCCAGGATCCAACTACAACGCTGATTGGTATTTCTTTGGGTGGCAATACACCTGGAACTGTTGGTACAGACAACGATAATAACCGGGTAGAAAACTGTTCTGTCAGAAGAGCTTTGTTTGGTATTTATTCAGCAGGTCTAATCCTTGCTAATCAAAACACCGGAACAGTGATTACACAAAACGATCTCTCTGCTTTAACAACCGATCGAATCAGGCGAGTTGGCATTCTTGTATTTAATGACAATGGGGTACAAATAACAGAAAATAGCCTGGGCGGTATAGAAACCAATGAAAGTGCAGATGCAGTAGGTATAGGTATTGGTACGCAAGGTATTGATGCAACAAATACAACAGCAGGTGGTGTAAGCAATGCATTAGTTTCAAATAATAGAATAAATGGTGTAGCCAGCCTAAGTGCAGTTGGTTTTTCTGCAGCAGGCATCACAGTAGCTGGCGCAAATAACGGATCCAATACAATACAGAATAATATGATAACCGGCGTTACAGCACCATCCACTTCGCCTGATTTACTTGCAGGTGTTTATGTTGTGGGAGCAGCCGGATCTTCCACCAGGCTGTATCATAATACTGTTTCGATGACTGGCGACAGGGGTGTTGTAGCAAGTCAAATGCCCGGCTATGGTATTGCAATAACAGGGACAGACCCAACTGTTGATTTAAGAAATAATATTATTTATACATCTCAAATAGCATCTGGTGGAGGAGTTAATGCAAGGAGCTTTGCGGTGGGTATGGTTACAACAACCTTTGCCAATCTTACCTCAAATTATAATGATTACTGGAGCACAGGTGCCAACGATGGTGGTTTCCGCACAGGTTCTTTAGGAGCAGCTGCCGGAACAGATTATGCTACACTTGCCCTCTATGCTGCGGCTACGGGTAAGGATGCCAATTCGCAGGAAACAGATCCAATATTCGTTTCTGCTACTGACCTTCATTTAAGTAATGCTTCCGGAGTAAACTGGTGTTTGAATGCAGCAGGTACTACCATTGCATCTGTTACAACAGATATAGACTGCCAAACCCGTGGTGTGGCTCCATTTGGTCGGGATCTCGGTGCCGACGAGTTTACGCCAACCGGGTTTGTGATTAATAATCCAGCTGCTGTATGTTCACCTGCTACAGTTAACATTACGCTGGCTGCAGTTACTGCTGGTTCAATCGGTGGATTAACCTTCACCTACTTTACCGATGCTGACGGCCTTATTGTGTTAGGAACACCGGGTGCAGTTGCTGTTTCCGGTACTTATTATATCAAAGCCTCAAATGGTACTTGCTCATTAATATTACCTGTTGTGGTAACCATTAATGCACAGCCTAACTTATTTACAGTAACAGGTGGCGGCTCATATTGCAGTGGCGGAACCGGAGTAGCAGTAGGTTTAAACGGTTCAGAGTCGGGAGTCAATTATCAATTACAATTAAACAGTGTTAATACAGGCTCACCGGTTGCAGGTACAGGTGCTGCTATTAGCTTTGGTTTACAAACGGGTGCTGGTACCTATACAGTAGTGGCAACAAATACTACTACACTTTGTACAAATACAATGACAGGATCAGTGAACGTTTCCATCAACCCGTTACCTACTTTATTTACGGTAACAGGTGGTGGCGGCTATTGTAGTGGTGGTAGTGGAAGTACAGTAGGTTTAAGTGGTTCACAATCGGGGGTTAATTATCAATTACAATTAAATAGTATTAATACAGGTGCGCCGGTTGCTGGTACAGGTGCCGCTATCAGCTTTGGTTTACAAACCGGAGTGGGCACTTATACGGTTATTGCTACCAACACAACAACACTTTGTACAACTGCAATGACTGGATCGGTGAATGTTTCCATCAATCCATTGCCTGCTTCATTTACTGTAACAGGCGGCGGATCGTATTGCAGCGGTGGTGCAGGCGTTGCAGTAGGTTTAAGTGGTTCACAAAGCGGAGTCAATTATCAATTACAATTAAACAGTGTTAATACTGGTGCACCGGTAGGCGGCACTGGAGCAGCAATTAGTTTTGGTAACCAAACAGGTGCCGGTACTTATACCGTTGTAGCAACAAATGCAACTACTTTATGTACAAATAATATGACAGGCTCCGTAGTAGTTAGTATCAATCCGCTTCCAACTATATCCGGAAGCCTTACCGAACCAGGCACTTGCGTAAGTGCGGATGGAGCAATTAATATAACACTTGGTGGTGCAGCCGGGCCTTATACATTTAGCTGGAGTACTGTCGGCGGTTCTGGAGTAGTAGCCGGTGCAGAAGATCAAACCGGACTGACAGCGGGTCAATATACAGTGGTGGTTACTGCAGCAAATAGTTGTCAGCAAACAGCTGTCTTTAACCTCATTGGACCAGGCGGTTGTTCTGTGTGTCCTGTTATCGGCAGCCTCGTTTCCAATCCAACTCCTACTACTTGTGTTAATTCTGCCGTTAACCTGAATGCTTCGGGTCTTACTTTTATGGGTATTACTTATGGTATTCAGTTTAAGTATTCCAATACAGCGTTGGCTAACCCATATGTTGGTGGAACAACGATTGCAACAGTTGCCAACGGAAGCCTGACCGGTGGCGGCACAGCCGCTGCTACCAGCACTTCATTTGCTGCCAGTGGCAATTATTATATTTATGCAATCCTGTCACCAGTACCTATTGATCCTTCCTGCAGACCATCAGCAGTTACGTTCCTTCAGGTAAATCCAACAACAACCATTACATCAGTAACGGCTACGCCAAATCCTGTTTGTATTGGTTCCACAACACAACTCAATTCAACAGTTAATAATAACCCTCCGGGTTATGCACTGGCACCTTTTGTTAACTATGGTGCGCAAGCTAATGCCGGACCTGTTGGTGATGATTTTGTATCTGGTGTCATTAATATTGGTTTCCCTTTCACCTATTTTGGTACTACTTACACACAGTTTGGTATTGCTACCAATGGTAATATACAGTTAGGCGCCGGGCCTTACTTTGCAAACTTCAGTAACCAATCTATCCCCAATGCCCCTACCCCTAATAATTATATAGGTTTGGATTGGGATGATTGGATAGCAAATGCCGGCAATATTACATATGCAACTGTAGGTGTAGCGCCTAACCGCCAGTTGATAGTTTCGTATAGCGGTATGAATCATTTTTCTGGAGCAGCTACCGGAACACTTAACGGCCAGATTGTTCTGTATGAAACAAGCAATTTGATTGACATAGTAAATGTTAGCATCACTTCTACTACTTCGGGTACTCAGGGTGTTGAAGATGCTGCCGGCACTACTGGCCTTGCGGTTGCAGGTCGCAATGCTGAAAATTTCAGTTCTACCAATACCACCTGGCGTTTTTCAACAGGTTCTAGTTTTATGTATAGCTGGACAGCTAATCCAATTGCAGCGCAAGCCGGAATTAGTAACCCCGCTATATCTAACCCGGTTGCAACGGTGAATGTTGATGCTATTTATTCATTGATGGTAGCAGACGCTGCTACAGGTTGTTCATCATCATCATCAGTTAGTGTGACCACTAACCCGATACCAACCGTTAACGCAGTGCCTAACCAAACAGTTTGCAATAGTGCATCTGCGTCGGTTAATTTCAGTGGTGCGGTTGCAGGTACAGTGTATAACTGGACTAATAATAACACAGCTATTGGTCTTGGTGCAAGCGGCAGTGGTAATATTAGCTTTACAGCTACTAACCCTGGTACAGCACCAATTACGGGAACTATTACAGTAACGCCATCTTATACAAATGGTGGTACTACTTGCTTAGGTACACCAGTTATGTTTACGATTACGGTAAACCCGACTCCAATCATTACACCGGTAGGTAATCAAACTGTTTGTAATGGAGCATCAATTCCACCGGTAAACTTTACGGTTTCTACAACAGGCGGTATCAATATGATTTCCTGGACTAACAGCAATCCGGCTATCGGAATTCCGGCAAGCGGAACTGGAAATATATTTGGCTTTACAGGTACCAATGCTACCAATGCACCAATAAGCGGTACGATAACAGTTACGCCATCTTATACTAATGGCGGTACTACATGTACAGGCTCGGCAATTACATATACTGTTACAGTTAACCCAACTGCCACAGTAAATGTGGTAGCCAATCAGACAGTATGTAACGGAGCATCAACAGCGGCAGTAAACTTTAGCAGCCCGACAACCGGCGGTACTATTGTTTACAACTGGACGAATAATACAACCTCTATCGGGTTGGCTGCAAGTGGTACTGGTAATATTGCATCCTTTGTTGCTACCAACACCGGTACAGCACCTGTA
>JAYVJU010000089.1:0-8709 GCA_043769035.1 Ferruginibacter sp. | reverse complement strand
CAGGCAGAAAGTTATGCAGCATTGTTTAAACTGTTTTTAAAACATAAAGACAAAGTAAGCCGTGTAACACTTTGGGGCGTTAACGACGGACAAAGCTGGCTGAACGACTGGCCAATAAACGGCAGAACGAATTACCCTTTGTTATTCGACAGAAATTTTAAACCCAAACCAGCTTTTACTGCAGTAACAGATGCAGCAAAAAAATAAACAACCATAACTACATATCATGATTGCTAGCGAACAAAAATTATCGGTTAAAGAAAAAATTGGCTACAGTTTAGGCGACCTTGCTGCTAACCTGGTATTTCAAACCTTGGTTGCATGGATATCTTATTACTATTTAAATATTTATGGTTTAAGCCCAAACCATGCTGCAATGCTAACACTTGTTGTAGGGTTAGTTGCAGCGTTTGCTTTTAATCCTGTTATGGGGGCAATCGCCGATAGAACAAATACAAGATGGGGAAAGTTCAGACCGTGGATTTTATGGACAGCTGTACCGCTTGGCGTAGTTTCCCTACTGGCTTTTAGAACGCCGGGTTTTGAATATCAGGGAAAAGTAATTTATGCGGTAATTACCTATGCTCTTTTGTTAATGTTGTATGCAGCCAATAATTTACCTTACTCTGCATTAAGCGGTGTAATTACGGGTGATATGAAAGAACGTAATAGCATTGGTGCTTACCGGTTTGTAGCAGTAATGTTTGCACAGTTTTTTGTGCAGGTATTTATGTATAATTTTATTATAAAAGCTGGTGGAGGCACAGATGCAGCAGCTAAGGCTATAGGCATATCTAAAGTAATGACAGTATTAGCTATTGTTGGAACCATCATGCTCATAATTTGTTTTTTAGCGACTAAAGAACGTATAGTACCAAAGCCAGAACAAAAATCAAGTTTAAAAGAAGATTTATCCGATTTGTTTAAAAACAGGCCGTGGGTAATAATGCTTGTTGTTACCACTTTAGTATTTATTACTTTAGCATTGAAAGGTGGCTCATATGTTTACTATTTTGAAAACTATGTTGATAAAGCAGAGCTTACTGCATTTTTAGAACCTTTTAAAAAATTCCTTCCCACTTTTGAAAATGATACTTCACTTGGTTTAGGCGTATTTAATGGTGGTGGTATTTTAGTAGGCTTGGTTGGCATTATGATTTCGCCATGGTTTACAAACAGGTATGGTAAGCGTAATGTATTCATGGCTTCATTATTTATTTCTACCCTGTTCATTATTTTCTTTTATTTTTTTCCGCCAAACTCTATTGCTATAATTTTTGTGGCACAAATATTACACGGTTTCTTTTATGGTATAAGCACTCCCATATTGTGGACGATGATTGCAGATGTGGCTGATTTTAGCGAATGGAAAAATAACCGAAGAGCCACTGCCATTATTTTTTCTGCTATGATGGTTGGGTTAAAAGGTGGCTTAAGCATTGGGAGTTCATTAATCTTATGGATATTAGGCAAACACAATTATGTGGCTAATAGTACAACAGGGCAAACAGACACCGCAATTACCGGTACAAAAATGCTGGTGAGTATTTATCCGGCAATACCTTTTCTTGTTGCAGTAGCATTATTGTTTTTGTACGAAATAAATAAAACAAAAGAAGTACAGATTGAAAATGATTTAAAAGCAAGGAGGAATAACTAACCACATAAGACATTTAAGGCACATAAGTTTTCTTATGTTTCTTTTTTCCTTATGTGGTTCAAAAAAAATAAAATGCCAGAAGATTCCATCGACCATATCAACTTTAATGACTTAAACCAACGGGCTATTTCGCAGCCGTTGGTAAAACATATTTACACCGCCGATCCATCGGCTCATGTATTTAATGGAAAAATTTATATCTACCCGTCGCATGATGTGGATGCAGGTGATGCCTTTGACGATTTAGGCAGTCACTTTGCCATGGAAGACTATCATATTCTTTCAATGGATGCACCAACTGCAGAAGCAAAAGACAATGGCTGTGCCTTGCATGTAAACGATGTGCCCTGGGCTGCCAAACAAATGTGGGCACCGGATGCAAATGAAAAAGATGGTAAGTATTATTTATTTTTTCCTGCAAAAGGACATGATGGTATTTTTAGAATTGGTGTGGCTATCAGTGATTCGCCTGTTGGGCCTTTTATACCAGAGGAAGAGCCAATAAGAAATAGTTTTTCTATTGACCCTGCAGTTTATAAAGATGGTGATGGTTCCTGTTACATGTACTTCGGCGGCATTTGGGGCGGACAATTGCAACGCTGGAGAAATGGGATTTTTAATGGCGAACAACCTGAAAGCCCAACTGCACATTTACCAGAAGCAAATGAACCGGCATTGTGCGCCAAAATTGCAAAGCTTACCGATGATTTATTAGAGTTTGCAGAAGACCCGAGTGATGTTATCATCCTTGATGAAAACGGAAAACCACTTTTACAAGGCGATACTGACAGAAGATTTTTTGAAGCAAGCTGGCTGCACAAACACAATGGGAAATATTATTTCTCTTATTCAACCGGCGATACACATTTTATTTGTTATGCCATTGCAGATAATCCGTATGGGCCGTTTACATACGGAGGAAGAATTTTAGAGCCTGTTGTAGGATGGACAAGTCACCACAGCATTTGTGAATTTGAAAATAAGTGGTATTTATTTTACCACGACAGTAGTTTGAGCAAAGGCGTTACACATTTACGCAGTGTAAAAATAACAGAGTTGGTGCATGATGAAAACGGGTTTATCAAAACGATTAAACCGTATAATTACTAATTCAGTTTAAATAACAATGATGAGAAAGCTTTTATTATGTTCTCTATTTAGTATATCGCTGTTAGTATCGCAGGCGCAAACATTTAACAATCCTATATTGGCGGGGTTCTATCCCGATCCGAGCATATGCAGAGTGGGCAATGATTATTATGTTACCACATCTACGTTTGCATATTTTCCGGGCTTGCCTGTTTTTCACAGCACCGATTTAGTTAACTGGAAGCAGATTGGTAATGCTATGGACAGGCAGGAACAATTAGATCAAACCAATGCCGGTGTGTCAAGAGGTTTGTTTGCTCCCACTATCCGTTACCATAAAGGCACTTACTATATTCTATGTACATTAATAGATAAGAAGGGCAATTTTATTATTACTGCCAGGGATCCGAAAGGGCCATGGAGTAACCCTATCTGGTTGCCTGAGGTAAGAGGTATAGATCCTTCCATTGATTTTGTAGAAGATAAAGCATACGTGGTTTACAATAATGATGCACCAGATAACAAGCCATTGTACAACGGTCACCGCACTATTCGTATGTATGAATTTGATATCAATACAATGAAAGTGGTAGGCCAGGAAAAATTGCTGGTGAATGGTGGTACAGACTTGTCTAAAAAACCAATATGGATTGAAGCACCGCACATTTTTAAGAAAGATGACTGGTATTATCTTATATGTGCAGAAGGTGGCACAGGGTATAATCACTCTGAAGTTGTATTTAGAAGTAAAGCGGTGGATGGGCCATATATTCCTTATGAAAAGAATCCGATACTTACACAACGTCATCTGGATAAGCAAAGAAAAAATCCGGTTACCACAACAGGACATGCCGATTTTGTAGAAACACCTGATGGCAGATGGTTTGCTGTTTTCCTGGCTTGTCGTCCATATGGAGATGACATATACAATACAGGAAGAGAAACATTTCTTTTACCTGTTGAATGGAAAGATGGATGGCCACATATATTAGAAGGAAACGCAGAAGTGCCATATACATTGCCGGTGCCTTTGCCTGCAATAACAAAAAAAGTAAAAAATCCTTTTGGTGGTAACGTAAGGTTTAAAGACGATTTTAATGGTAACAAATTTGATGATCGTTACCTGTTTCTAAGAAATCCAGAAATGGATGCGTATAGCTTAACGGCAAAAAGCGGTTTCTTTCAATTAGCACTTCGTCCGCAAACTGCATCTGAAAGAAAAAGTCCTTCCTTTCTTGGATCCCGTCAGCATAATTTAAAAGGATACGCAGCAACAATTATTGACTTTACGCCAGCCTCCGAAAAAGAAAAAGCCGGGTTAATGATTTTTCAGAGCGAAAACAATTATTACTTCTTATGCAAATCTATTGAGAACGGTAAACCTGTTGTTCAATTATATAAATCTCCATCAAAAGAAAATAAAAATGGAGAATTATTAGCATCACAACTACTCACTACCACAAAACCGCTGTACCTCAAAATTGAATCGAAAGCATCAACCTATGCATTTTATTTTGGGGAGAAAAAGAATAAATGGAAGCTATTGAAAGATGGTGTGGATGCCTCATTCCTTAGTACCAAAGTGGCAGGGGGATTTGTGGGAAGTTTATTTGCACTGTATGGTACATCCAATGGAGAGCCAACTACATCTGTTGCAACCTACGATTGGTTTGAATACAAGGGCAATGATGACGGAATAAAAAAATAGAAAGCCTGCTGCCGTTTTTTTTAGGCTTATAATAACGGATAAAAAATAAAATTTGTTATGAAACAATTTCTTGTAATTAGTGGAATATTTTTTTTAGTAAAGTTGTCTGCACAGGACTACAAACAATTCCCTATGTGGAATTATAACTTACCCATTGAACAACGGGTGAATGATGTGGTAAGCCGGTTAACCTTAGAAGAAAAAGTAAACCAGATGCTGAACGCCACACCGGCCATACCAAGGCTGGGCATTCTTGCATACGACTGGTGGAATGAAACATTGCACGGCGTGGCAAGAACGCCGTTTAAAGTAACATCTTATCCGCAGGCTATTGGCATGGCCGCCACATGGGATACCAACTCACTATACCGAATGGCCGATTACTCTGCACTGGAAGGCAGGGCTATTTATAATAAAGCCATTGAACTGGGCAGAACAAATGAAAGATACCTGGGACTTACTTACTGGACACCCAACATAAATATTTTTAGAGACCCTCGTTGGGGCCGTGGACAGGAAACTTATGGCGAAGACCCTTTTTTAACAGCTATGCTGGGCAAAGCTTTTGTGAGAGGTTTGCAGGGCGAAGACCCAAAATATTTAAAGGCCACTGCATGTGCTAAACATTTTGCAGTACACAGCGGCCCGGAGCCAAGCAGGCATAGCGACAATTTTATTCCTACTGCGTATGATTTGTGGGACACTTATTTACCTGCCTTTAAAGAACTGATTGTAAACGCAGATGTGGCCGGTGTAATGTGTGCTTACAATGCGGTTGATAAACAACCTTGTTGTGCTAATGACCAGTTGATGATTGATATTTTACGCAAGCAATGGAATTTTACCGGCTATGTTACCAGCGACTGCTGGGCCATTGATGATTTTTTCCGCTATCATAAAACACATAAAGACAGTACCAGCTCTGCCATTGATGCAGTAATACACGGCACCGATTTGGAATGTGGCCGCACTGTGTATTTAGCATTAATAGATGCGGTGAAAAAAGGGTTGATAAAAGAATCGCAGTTAGATATTTCGTTGAGAAGATTATTTACTATTCGTTATCGCTTAGGCATGTTCGACCCTGTGAGCATGGTGAAGTATGCACAAACACCTTCATCCGTTTTAGAAAGCGATGCTCACAAAGCGCATGCACTAAAAATGGCGCAGCAATCAATTGTATTGTTGAAAAATAATAACAACACATTGCCCTTAAAAAAAAGCATTCAAAAAATTGTGGTGGTAGGTCCAAATGCAGATAACCGTGTTGCCGTTCTTGGAAACTACAATGGCATACCTTCTCAAATAGTAACAGTGCTGGATGGAATTAAAGCGAAAGTGGGTAAAAATGTGGAAGTAGTGTTTGAAAGAGGAACCACCTTTGTACATGACACCTTATTAGTTTATGCTGATATCAGCAAACAGTTTAGCTGGGAAAGTAAGCAGGGATTTAAAGCAGAGTATTTTAATAACCGTGATCTTAGTGGCACACCTGCATCAACAATTACAGAAAGTGCCATAGATCATTTTTGGCAGGAGGGACAAACCGTTGTTGGAAATATTATTGCCACTAATTTTTCTGTACGCTACACCACTAATTATACAGCTACCGCCGATGGAAGTATTACGCTTGAAGTAGACGGAGATGACGGCTATAAATTAAATATTAATGGTAAAGAAGTTATCAATACATGGCTGCGCAATAGAATGGGTGCAAGAACATATAAATTACAAACAAAGAAAGATTCTGTTTATAAAGTAGTGTTAGAATATTTTCAGGGAGCAGGAAAAGCAAATATTACACTGCGTGCAGGAAATTTTGAACGCACCAATTACAATGCACTTGCTAACCGTGTAAAAGATGCTGATGTGATAGTTTATGTTGGTGGCATCTCTCCTCAATTAGAAGGAGAAGAAATGCCGGTGAATGCACCCGGGTTTAATGGGGGAGACCGTACAACAATTCTTTTACCTGCCGTGCAAACCGAGATGATGAAAACACTGCATGCAACAGGTAAGCCAGTGGTGTTTGTTATGCTTACCGGCAGTGCCATTGCTATACCATGGGAAGATGAAAACATTCCTGCTATTATGAATGCATGGTACGGCGGCCAAAGTGCAGGCACTGCAGTAGCCGATGTGTTGTTTGGCGACTACAACCCTGCCGGAAGATTACCCGTTACATTTTACAAAAGCGATAACGACTTACCCGGCTTTAGTGATTACAGTATGGATAACAGAACCTACCGTTATTTTAAAGGCGATGCATTATATCCCTTTGGTTATGGGTTAAGCTATACTAACTTTACGTATAGTGCAATGGTTGCTCCGGCAACAGTTGCCAAAGGCAAAAAAATTACGGTAAGTGTTACAGTAAAAAACACTGGTAAAATAGCTGGCGAAGAAGTGGTACAGTTATACACAGCGTATAATAATTTAAAAGAACTGAATCCGCTGAAAGCATTAAAAGGATTTAAACGCATTGCATTAAAAGCCGGCGAAAGCAAAAAAATAAGTTTTACGTTAACACCAGAGCAATTATTGTTAATTGATGAAACCGGTAATGCTTACCAGCCAAAAGAAAAATTAACGGTTAGTGTTGGTGGCGGGCAACCGGGTGTGAAGAATAAGACGACGAGTGGGGTGGTGAGTAAAGTGATTTCAGTTTTATGATGACTACTGGTAGATAATAGTTGTGTTAAAATAAACCAGTAAAGCTTGAGCTTAGATGCTGCATAAGTTATTAAACCACATAAGACATATAAGGGACATAAGAGAACAACAAGCTTTTTTCTTAAATGCCTAATATGTCTTATGTGGTTTAAAAAAAGATGAATAAAGAACAGAACGTACAAGAGTGCGACGCAACGATGCTAAATAGAATTACAAAAGATGGTGACAAAAAAATAACTTCATAAAATAAGCTATATGAAAAAACAAAACACCAACCGCAGAAAATTTTTACAAAATGTAACAAAAGCCTCCGGCTTAATGCTGTTAGCACCATTAGCAGGTGCTGCTAATTTTAAACATATTGAATCTTCAAAAAAACAAAATCCTGTAGTTATACCTCCCGGTAAAATAAAGTTTGCGGTTATCAATATCAACCATCCGCATATTTATGGAATGACGGATGCTATAAAACGGGGCGGTGGCGAATTGGTATCGGTGTATGCCAAAGAAGCTGATTTGTTAGCAGCGTTTGTAAAAGCATATCCCGATGTGAAGCAGGCAAAAAGTGAAGCTGAAATTTTGGAAGATACTTCCATTCAGTTGGTGTTAAGTTCCGGCATTCCTGATGAAAGAGCGCCGCTGGGTATTAAAGTAATGCAGCATGGCAAAGATTACCTTACAGATAAACCCGGCATTATCACTTTAAAACAACTGGCCGAAGTAAAGAAGGTGCAAAAGGAAACCAAATGCATTTACTCCATTATGTACAGCGAACGTTTGGAAAATAAAGCCACAGAAAAAGCCAGTCAGTTAGTAAAAGCTGGTGCCATAGGCCAGGTAATACAAACCATAAATATTGCGCCGCACAGAATAAGCAATAAGTTTGGCACTGCCGGTTTAGCAGTAAGGCCCGATTGGTTTTGGGATAAAAAAAGATATGGTGGCATTATTACCGACATCGGCTCTCACCAGTTCGACCAGTTTTTACATTTTACTAATTCAACAGAAGCAAAAATTTTAGCATCGCAGGTAGGCAATGTGCATTTTCCACAGGCGCCGCTGTTTGAAGATTTTGGAGATGTGATATTAACCGGTAATGGCGGCACTGGTTATATAAGAGTAGATTGGTTTACACCAAACGGATTGGATAGCTGGGGCGATGGAAGATTAACCATACTGGGTACAGATGGATATATTGAAGTAAGAAAAAACATTGACATTCTCTCAGGTAATAAAGGCGGCAATCATTTGTACTTAGTAAACCAAAAAGAAACCCTGCATATGGATTGCAATAATGAAACATTGCCATTCGGAGGTTTATTTGTTGATGATGTATTGAACAGAACAGAAACTGCTATGAGCCAGGCACATTGCTTTTTAGCAACAGAGCTGGCATTGAAAGCGCAGAAGAATGCAAGGGTTATGAGTTTGAAGAAGTGAGCTCACAGATTGCGCTGAAGAACACAGATAAAAATCAATCTGTGAAAATCTGTGTCATCTGTGAGAAAAAGGAAATGAACCACATAAGACACAAAGGCACATAAGGTTTTCTTATGTTTCTTATATGCCTTATGTGGTT
>JAYVJU010000088.1:0-5006 GCA_043769035.1 Ferruginibacter sp. | reverse complement strand
AGCAGGCTAAAAGAACTGGCTGCATTAAATGTGGATGCCTCAAAAATAAAAATTTATAATGATTACCGTAAACTGCTGGAACAAAAAGATATTGATGCTGTAATTATCGGCACGCCCGATCATTGGCATGCATTAATAATGATACATGCCTGCGAAGCAGGTAAAGATGTGTATGTAGAAAAACCGGTGGGCAATTCCATTGTGGAATGTACTACCATGGTGGCAGCACAGCAACGTTACAATAAAATTGTGCAGGCCGGCCAATGGCAACGCAGCCAGCAGCATTTTAAAGATGCTGTTGATTTTGTACACAGCGGCCAGTTAGGCAATATTCGTACTGCAAAAGTTTGGTGTTACCAGGGCTGGATGAAACCAGGGCCGATAGTACCTGATAGTGCGCCACCTGCAGGTGTTGATTATAAACAATGGCTTGGCCCGGCAATTACAAGGCCATTCAACAGCAGCCGGTTTCATTTTAATTTTCGTTGGTTTTGGGATTATGCAGGCGGGTTAATGACCGACTGGGGCGTACATTTATTAGACTATGCTTTAATTGGTATGAAAGCCGATTTACCCATCAGCATTGCAGGCCTTGGAGGAAAGTTTGCTTATCCGGATTTGTACGAAGAAACACCAGATACATTAACAACTTTGTACGAGTTTGATAAATTTAATATGGTGTGGGATTCTGCAATGGGTATTGATAATGGATCTTATGGAAGAGATCATGGTATTGCGTTTATAGGTAATAACGGCACACTTATTTTAAACCGTGGCGGTTGGGAGGTAATTGAAGAAAGACAAAGCAAAAATAAAGTGCTGATGCCTTTGCAAAAATCATCTGACAATGGGCTTGAAAAACATTGGGTAAATTTTATCAGCGCAGTAAAGTCACGCAAGGCAGCTGATTTAAATTGTTCTATTCAGGCGGGTGCTCATGTTGCCACTGTAGCACAAATGGGTAATATTGCTTTTCGCAGTGGTAAAAAATTATTTTGGGATAAAGAGCGGGCAGCATTTAATGATATAGCTATCAATGAAAAATATTTATTGAAGGAATACCATAACGGTTATAAATTACCCAAACTGTAGCAAGAATTTTTATGTAATAATTTGTTCATCCCAATATTGCATTATATCTGCCGCCGCTGCAGGTGTTCCATTAATCCTTCATAAGCCAGCGGCAATAAGCCCAATAAACCACAGCATGGTATTGGGAAATGTTTTAAGCCGGTATTGTTTGTATTATGGCAGATATAGCTACATCTGCCATATTGATTTATCCGTATATGCAGTTGTGAAAAAATTATTTTTACAAACCAGCGTATGTATTTGCTTTGCCTTTATGGCCAAAGCACAATTAACTTTTAATAGCGCCACATTCCGCAGTATTAACCACAATAGTTATTTTAGATTTCATTACGATAATGACTACTTTACTAAAACAGACGAATATTACAGCCAGGGCATTACACTGGAATATGTACACCCTTCGGTAAAAAGATTTTTTATTACCAAACTTTTATTAACTCCTTTTGCAACTGCACCTCAGTATGGTATTACGTTTAATTTATTTGGATACACTCCCACCAGTATAGCAAGCGATAGTATTTTGTACGGTGACAGGCCCTTTAATGCCAACATTTCTTTAAAGACCTTTTCAATACAATCTGATGCTGTACACAAACAACAGCTATCCGCTGCTTTTAGTATTGGTGTAATGGGCAAAGCCGCATTGGGGTATGATATACAATATAATATTCATCGCTGGCTAAAAAATCCATTGCCACATGGCTGGCAACACCAAATAAAAAATGACATCATCATTAACTACCAACTCAATCATGAAAAACAACTAATTAGTGCCGGCAATAATTTTTTACTGAACAGCACTGCCGAAATAAGACTGGGTACATTAAATAACAAACTAAGTACTGGATTTAATTTTATGGCAGGCCGTTTTAATAAAAGATTTTTACCAGTTACTAATAAAAAAAGAAAAGCAGAATATTATTTATACGGACAAAACCAGGTAAATTTTATTGGCTACGATGCCAGTATGCAAGGCGGTTTATTTAACAGAAAAAGCCCTTACACCATTGCTGGCAGTGATATAAAAAGAGTCACCTTTCAGGCAGATGCCGGAATAATTGTCAATTTTAATAAGTTGTACCTTTCGTACACTCAATCTATACTTACTAAAGAATTCGGTACAGGTAAATACCATCGCTGGGGCGGTGTAAGTGTTGGGTTTGCGTTGTAAATAACACTGTAATGTAACCAGATGAACCAATCCGTTCAGACAGAGTTTTCGAACTATTACTATTTTAAAAAAACCTGTGCCTGCGAAACCCTGCCGCAGTGATCGGTTTAAATTATTTTACAGCCGCAGTTCTTATTGCAAAAGTGGCAGCATTACAATACTGCTGCTTTTCTACAGCGGGGTTTCACAGCAGGCTTTTAAATCTTGCAACAGTATGCAGTAAAAGCCCCGCTGCAACTAAAAAGCAGCAAGCCCAATACGCCCCGATACGGTACAGAAAAATGTTTTACATTTGAAATTATTAAATGAAACCCAGCGGAGGCAAAAAATACATAATTCCGGTTTGTTACTTATTAATACTTTAAACTTTGCTGATGCGTATAATAACATAAATCCAAGTGTTGTGTTCTATTTTAGTGAATACGCTAAAAGCTTTAAAACAGTGAAATTGAAAACAATTAAACGCATTATTTTTTTTACAGGTTTTACCCTTGGTAGTTTTATTTTGGAATGTGCCGGACAAGCTAAGCCAGGCAAGGTTGCTTTAATTAAAGACAATAACACTATTTATGAAACCCCTGCTGTTTACGAATTGATGAATATTGCATTTGCCCTGACAGATACCAGTAATTATTCAGGCAAACTTAATATCTATTACAATGTAATTGACACATCAAAATCATATTATAAAGAAGTAATAAATTATTTTTCTGCTTACAGCACCCATAAACTGATAAAAGAATTAAATAAGCATTTGAATAAAAGCATGATCCGTTATTTGTATAACCTGCAAAAAGGATACAACTCAAAAATTGTTGACAACAATATTAAACGAAATATTCATTTTCCTTTTTTTCAGCGGCTGCTTTATGGTTTTAAAAGCGTAAACAGAAATTTAATAGAAGACTTTGCCAAAGCTTCAAATTTTCAGGCTTTTTATGAAACCTATAAACTCTTTTATCTGCAAGGTCTGGAAGATGCAAAAAACAAACTGGATATCAGTAAAATTCAACACTGGTTAAAGACAGAATTTTCGTCGCAATATGACAAATTTAATATTGTTATTAGCCCTTTAATGAATGCTACGCATTTCACTAAAAACTTTTCTTATAAAGGAAACAAAACTTCTATTATGTGGGTAGCAAATGGTTTGGGTTACGACACAACAAAATATTCGCAAAAACAAATTGCAGGGATTTATACAGGAGTTGTATTTACGGAGATTGACCATAATTACGTAAACCCGGTAAGCGACAATTATAAAAAAGATATTACCCCAATAATGGGAGACAATAATAGAGCTAAATGGATTAAAGCTGACGGCGATGGGAAATTTTACAGCACCGGCTATAAAATCTTTAACGAGTATATGACACACGCCGTGTATTTAATTTATACAAACACTATTTACTCAACAGGCGACCAGATAATAATTGAAAATTCAAGAATTAAATTAATGGAGCAGCGAAGAAAGTATTATCGTTTTGGTGATTTTTACAGGCAACTTAAAACACTTTACTTATCAAAAAAAGAGGGGGAAACAATTACAAGCCTGTACCCAAAAATACTTGAATGGTGTAAACAACAGAATTAAGAAAAGCGAATGCACATTTACAAACCGGTTGGTTTATTACAACCAACAGCGTAAAAAAAAGTTGCAGTAAATTTAATTACTGCGACCTTTTTAAGTATTGCTGTGTAATATTTTAATTCACTCCATAAAGCAACAAATCCGGGCAACATCAATAAAAAAACTGCTCCGAAATTATTTTTCCATCCTTTACCCTGTACAATCCAATTTCCTGCATGTTTGTTCTGGTGCCACCCCTGGGTGTAAAATCCATCGTCATATAACAGGTAAAATAATTGCCGGCAATTACCGGCTGGCCAGTGGTACCGCCATACATAGCTTCTACAGTGTCGGCCCATTTTTTTCCCTTCTCATAAATTTCATTAATGCCGTTTGCATTTTGCCAACCGGAGCCCGGCGCCTCTTCACTAGTGGCATCGGCACTGTACAGTTCGGTATAAATTTTTTCAAACGCTCCCTGCTGCATGTATTCATAAAATTTTGCTGCTACATCGGGTGTTGTCATACTTACATTTTTAAAGTGTTATAAATAAAAGATTGTCTTGCCCTGGTTTAAGTTTATAAATATAAAAATTATACCGGTATATAAAAGTAAAAACATTACTTTGAAGTGGAATTAACAATTAAAACAACAAAAATTGCCATGAAAAAATTATTACTGCATAGTGGTATCATTATTTTTATTATTACCGGTGTATTTACAAACACCGCAAGCAGCCAGGTAAATTACAGCTACAGACCTGATGACCAAAAACTATACGACACCATTGTACATTTAGACAGTGTATTTTTTTCAGCGTATAATAATTGCACATTGCAATTAGATAAATATGCAGCCTTCTATTCGGACAGTCTTGAATTTTACCATGATAAAGGCGGCTTTTCTGGGTACAAACAAACGATAGAAAATTTCAGTAAGCTTTTTGAAAATAATAAAACCACCGGCTTAAGAAGAGATTTAGTGAAAGGCAGCCTGGAAGTCTACCCTATTAAAGACTATGGCGCAGTTGAAACCTGTATGCACCGATTTTGTCATGTAGAAAATGGCACAGATGATTGCGGAACGTTTAAAAATGTAATGGTTTGGCAGAAAAAGAACGGGCAATGGAAAGTTACAAGAGTTGTTAGCTATGATCATTAATAAATTTTTTG
>JAYVJU010000087.1:0-2586 GCA_043769035.1 Ferruginibacter sp. | reverse complement strand
AAGCCCATATAAACAAGAGTTTTTGTGTTACTTTTGAACAAGTTAGAATAATTTTACGATTAGCCAAATAAATTGCCAGTTTATGAGTCATGATCATTTATCTCTTGATAAAAGTACCCTTGAATTTGTGCAGGTTAAAAACCTGTTAGCTTTAAACCAACCGGTTTCCATTACAGCAGGTGCCACAGAAAGTATTAACCGGTGCCGTGATTATCTTGATAAAAAATTAAACAGCGGCGATGGATTATTTTACGGTATCAACACCGGCTTTGGTTATTTACAAAATGTAAAGATCGACAATACACAATTGCACCAGCTGCAAAGTAATTTGTTACAATCGCATGCCTGCGGGCTTGGAGAAGAAGTACCTGCTGCCATTGTAAAGCTGATGATGATGCTGAAAATAAAATCGCTCAGTTACGGTCATTCCGGAGTGCAGCTGGATACTGTAAATAGATTAGTGGATATGTACAATAACGATGTGCTGCCGGTAATTTATACGCAGGGTTCGTTAGGTGCCAGCGGCGATCTTGCACCACTATCACATTTAAGTTTACCATTGATAGGTTTGGGAGAAGTGCATCATGCAGGAAAAAAATATGCAACAAAAGACATCTTAAAAAAGTTTGGATGGGAGCCCATTACACTGCAAAGCAAAGAAGGCCTGGCATTAATAAACGGTACGCAATTTATGAGTGCATATGGCATGCACAATTTAATTCAGGCCGAACGCCTGTTGCGCTGGGCCGATATTATTGCAGCTATTTCTTTTGATGCATTTGATTGCACCATGGAACCACTGCATCCAAAAATTCATTCTATACGCAGCCATAAGGGGCAGGTAGATACTGCAGCAACCATCAGTAATTTATTAAGCGGCAGTGCTATTGCCACACAAAAAAAGCAACAGGTGCAGGACCCTTACAGTTTCCGTTGCATACCGCAGGTGCATGGCGCCACTAAAGATACTTTCGATCATGTGCTGGGTGTATTTGTAAAAGAGATCAATTCGGTAACCGATAATCCCAATATTTTTCCTGATGATGATTTGATCGTAAGCGGCGGTAATTTTCACGGACAGCCGCTGGCATTGTGTTTAGATTTTTTAGCCATTGCCATGAGTGAGCTGGCCAACATCAGCGAAAGAAGAACGTACCAACTCATCAGCGGGCAAAGAAACCTGCCGTTATTTTTAGTGAAAGATGCAGGGCTCAACAGCGGCTTTATGATTCCGCAATACACAGCAGCAGGCATTGTAAGTGAAAACAAACAATTGTGTACACCGGCAAGTGTAGATAGTATTTCATCCAGCAATAACCAGGAAGATCATGTTAGCATGGGTGCCAATGCCGCCACCAAATGCAAACGCTTAATGGATAATGTAGAAAAAGTTTAGGCCATAGAATTATTAACTGCTGTGCAGGCATTGGAATTCAGAAGGCCGTTAAAAACTTCCGATACATTGGAAAATATTGTTGCTGCTTTTAGAAAAGAAGTGAGCTTTAATGATGCCGACAGGGTGTTGCATGATGATATGATAAAAGCAATTGCGTTTATAAAAAAAGATTCCCACGCCAAGGCGCAAAGTTAAAAACACAAGACGCTAAGAAAATTTTGCGGCTTTGCTCCTTAGCTTCTTTGTGTGAAAAATAAAATTATAAAACAATTAACCACGCCAAGGCGCAAAGTAAAAAAACATAAGATGCAAAAAAAACTTTGCGGCTTAGCCCCTTTGCTTCTTTGCGTGAAAATTAGAATGATATGAAAAGATATTTTTTTCTCAGTTTACTGCTCCTTATTATTTCCTCCGGCTTTGCCCAACCAAAAATCTGGTCTGCAGAAAAAGCCAACGCCTGGTATAAACAACAGCCCTGGTTGGTAGGTGCCGATTTTTTACCCAGCACTGCCATCAACCAGTTAGAAATGTGGCAGGCCGAAACATTTGATACCGCCACCATTAATAAAGAGCTGGGCTGGGCCGCCGCAATTGGTATGAATGTAATGCGGGTGTACCTGCATGATCTTGCCTGGAAAGCTGATGTCAAAGGATTTAAAAAACGCATGGATAAATTTTTATCCATCGCTTCAAAACATAAAATAAAAATACTCTTCTGCATTTTTGACGATTGCTGGAATCCCGATCCTGTTGTTGGCAAACAACCCGAGCCAAAGCCCGGCGTTCACAATTCCGGTTGGGTGCGTAGCCCGGGTATGACAGTGCATAATGATAGCACACAATGGGGTTATTTAAAAACATATGTAACCGATATTTTAACCAGCTTTAAAAACGACAAACGCATTTTGTTGTGGGATCTGTACAACGAACCTGCCAACAGCGGTTATGGTTTAAGCTCTTTGCCCTTAGTAAAAAAAGTGTACGAATGGGCATGGGCCGTAAGGCCATCGCAGCCGCTGAGCACCGGCGTATGGTTTAAAGATTTTCCTGCGGTAAATGCATACCAGCTCAACAATTCTGATGTCATCACTTTTCATAATTATGAGGATACCGTATCGATGAAACAGGCGATAGACAGTTTACAAAAAATCGGCCGCCCTGTAATTTGTACCGAGTATATGGCCAGGAAA
>JAYVJU010000086.1:0-19092 GCA_043769035.1 Ferruginibacter sp. | reverse complement strand
CCGTTGGTAAAAAAAGGTTACGAAGTATTATCTTTTGATGCCCCTGCTCATGGCGACAGCGAAGGCACCACCACCAATGCTGTTGAATACAGTGACATGATAAAAAAAATAATGGAACTGTACGGACCGGTCAACAGTTTTATTGCCCACTCGTTTGGCGGCATTGCCTTAAGCCTTGCTATGGAAAATATACCGCATGATGAACAGACCAAAATTGTTTTTATTGCCCCTGCAACAGAAACCACGTCAGCTGTTGACGGTGCTTTTGCCATGCTTGGTATAAAAGATAAAGCAGTAAGAAAAGAATTTGATCAACTGATTGTTGAAATGAGTGGCCATACAACGGAATGGTTTTCTATACGGCGTGCAGTTAATAATATACCTGCACAAATTTTGTGGATACATGATGAAGATGATGACATTACACCACTGAGTGATGCATTAAAAGTAAAAGCAGACAACCATAACAACATAAATTTCGTTATTACAAAAGGGCTTGGTCACCGTAAAATTTATCATGATGCTGAAGTAAAAAAAGCCATCATCAATTTCATGTAAAACCTGCAGCAAGCCCGTACAATTTTTAAAATAAATTTTGATTTTTCAATTTTAAAGTAATATTGCAGTAGTAAAAGGCATTGCGCCGGTTTGGTTTTTAAAGTAGTAATATATCCTAAAACCCTTACTGACACTGCATTTAGCAACACTTAGCCGAACATAACACAATTAAGTTTAGTAAAGAAGTGCTGTTGAAGAGTGCGACGCCAATGAAGCTAAACAGCATTTAGAAAGTTTGGCACAAAAATATTTTTAACGCAAAATAAATTCTCTTTTTTGGAGATTTAGGTATGGCAAAAAACTTATTGATAGTAGAGAGTCCGGCAAAAGCAAAAACCATTGAAGCAATTCTTGGTAAAGACTTTGAAGTAAAAAGTTGCTTTGGCCACATACGTGACCTGGAGAAAAATGATATGGGTATTGATATCAATAATAAATTTCAGCCCAAGTATATTATATCTCCCGATAAAACAAAAGTGGTAAGCGATTTAAAAGCATTGGCAAAAAAAGCAGATGAAGTATGGCTGGCATCGGATGAGGACCGTGAGGGAGAAAGCATCAGCTGGCATTTGGCAGAAGTGTTGAAGCTGGATCCAAAAACCACCAAGCGTATTGTTTTTCATGAAATAACAAAACCCGCCATTCAAAAAGCTGTAGCAAATCCACGTACTATAGATATGAACCTGGTTAATGCACAACAGGCACGCCGTGTGGTTGACAGGATCGTAGGTTTTGAATTAAGCCCCGTGCTGTGGCGCAAAATAGGAATGAGTGGCGGCTTAAGTGCAGGCCGTGTGCAAAGTGTGGCGGTAAAACTAATTGCCGAAAAAGAAAGAGAGATAAACCAGTTTACACCGGTAAGCAGTTTTAAAATTGATGCTTCGCTGGCAGCCACAGATAAAGACAACCGCACTGTAAATTTTAAAGCAGAAGGTAATAAATATAATGCGGCAGCAGATGCCGAAAAGTTTTTACAAACCTGCGTTGGTGCAAACTATACGGTTAAAGACATTCAGGTACGCCCCGGCAAACGTACACCGGCAGCGCCATTCACCACATCTACCCTGCAGCAGGAAGCCAGCCGTAAATTAGGTTATGGCGTAAGCAAAACCATGTTGCTGGCGCAAAAATTATACGAAAGTGGTAAGATAACTTATATGCGTACCGACAGTGTGAACCTTGGCGATACTGCAATGGATGCTATTAAAACAGAGATTGGCAAAAGCTATGGCGCCAATTATTTACAGGTACGCAAATACAAAAATAAAAATGAAAGTGCACAGGAAGCGCATGAAGCCATACGCCCCACTTATATGGAAAACAAATCGGTGGGTGATATGGACCTGAACCGTTTGTATGAATTGATATGGAAGCGGACCATTGCATCGCAGATGGCAGATGCAGAACTGGAGAATACAACAGCTAAAATAAATATCAGTACCAACAACGAAGACTTAACAGCAAGCGGACAGGTGATAAAATTTGATGGCTTTTTAAAAGTGTATATGGAAGGCACTGATGATGATGAAAGTGATGACACTGATGAAAGCCGTTTACCCAACTTAACTATTGGCCAGCAGCTCGACTTTAAACAAATGACCGCCACCGAAAAATTTACCAGGCCCGGTGCAAGATATACCGAAGCATCGCTGGTAAAAAAACTGGAAGAGCTGGGCATTGGCAGGCCGAGTACCTACGCTCCCACCATCAGTACTATTATTAAAAGAAATTATGTAGAGAAAAAGGAGAAAGAAGGTGTGAAGAGAGAATATAGAATAATGAAGCTGAAAGATGATAAGATTGCTAAAGTAACGGAGACAGAAAATACAGGAGCAGAAAAAAATAAATTATTCCCCACCGACTTAGGTTTGGTGGTTACCGATTTTTTAAGCCAGCATTTTGAAAAAGTGATGGACTATAATTTTACTGCCGAAATTGAAAAAGAGTTTGACGAAATTGCCGATGGTAAAATGGTATGGAATAAAATGGTAGGAGATTTTTACACGCCTTTTCATGCAGGGGTTGAACATACTTTAGAAAATGCAGACCGTGCCGTTGGCGAAAGAGCCCTTGGCACCGACCCTGCAACCGGCAAAGCCGTTATTGCAAGGATGGGCCGTTACGGCCCCATGGTACAGATAGGTATAGCAGAGGGTGATGAAAAACCAAAGTTTGCAAAACTAAAACCCAGCCAGAGTATAGAAACCATTACCATGGAAGAAGCGCAGGAACTGTTTAAGTTAGGCGCTCCCCTTGGCGAACATGAAGGACTGGAGATATCGGTAAACATTGGCCGCTTTGGGCCCTATGTAAAATTTGGCGACCAGTTTATTTCTGTGCCACGTGGCGAAGAGCCTTCCACCATCGACCTGGAAAGAGCGATTGCAATCATCAACGCTAAAAAAATTGAAGACGCCCCTGTGGCGATGTACGATAGCAAACCCGTTACAAAAGGTAAAGGCCGCTTTGGCCCTTTTATAAAATGGAACGATATGTTTATTAACGTGCCTGCCCGTTATAATTTCGACCATCTTACACAAGCTGATATTAACCAGTTGATAGAAGCCAAATTAGTTAAAGAAGCCAACCGCTTTATACAGCAATGGCCCGAAGAAAAAATTGCTGTTGAAAATGGCCGCTGGGGGCCGGAAGTTGTGTACAGTAAAAAGCGCATTCGCTTACCTAAAGGAAAATATACACCCGAAGCATTGGCCACAGTTAGTCTTGATGAAGTGAAGGCCATGATTTTGGCGCAGGACCCTAAGGCTTTTGATAAGAAGAAGGCGTCTGCGAAGAAAGCAGCAGTTAAAAAAGCACCTGCAAAAAAAGCGGCTGCTAAGAAAAAATAAATTGCATTAAAATAATTTGAAAAACGCTACTCATTCTGAGTGGCGTTTTTTTGTGATGGGCATTGTTGCTTTGGTCAGCATTGTTGTAAATATGATTTTGTTCATTTTTAGCTTTTGAGAAAAGCCAAAAATGAATCTCACTTGTGCGGCATACCTTCGTTGAACTTTTATCGAAGCGGAGATTTAGGCGTATGGCTCGTTAGACACGAGCCAAAGCGAGGGGTAAAACTGAAATTTTGACTTTTCAACAATGCAAAAATTTCATTTTTTCTGAAAAAATTTCACTTCCAAATACCAAAATTTACAGTGGCATCTATTTTGTTTTACCTCTTTTAAAATTAATTTATTAACCAAATTAAAAAGGAGGTAATTATGACAATCGTAAAAAGAAACAGCAACCTGCTGAACAATTTCCCAACACTTTTTGATGATTTCCTTAACCGTGACATTTTTAATTGGGGGTTGACTAATTTTTCAGACACCAACACCACAATCCCTGCAGTCAACATCAAGGAAACATCCGATAATTATGAAGTGGAAGTTGCTGCACCGGGAATGACAAAAAAAGATTTCAGGGTGCAATTGGAAGGAAACAGCCTTACAATCAGTTCAGAAAAAACAACAAGAAAAGAGGAGAAAGAAGATGTAAGGTACACTAGCCGTGAATTTAGTTATCAATCTTTTTCAAGGACTTTTAACTTGCAAAAAGATGTGGTAGACACTGAAAGAATTCAGGCTAAATATGAGGACGGTGTTTTGCATTTGCTGATTCCTAAAATGGAACATGCAAAGCAAAAACAGCCAAGGCTCATTGAGATTTCCTAAGTAGTTGAACCTAAAAACCAAAGTTGCTTTAAAAGCAACTTTGGTTTTTTAAGCCAGCATTTTTTATTTCTTTGAAACTATAAAATATGATGCGGCAAGGATGTTACTCAACAAGAAAAGCCCCATTCATTTTATTCTCAATAAGATTAAGTCTGAGATAATTTATGTATTGTTTATAGCAACCATAGTTTACTATTTTACGAAGAAATACAAAACTTTAATCCCTGAATTGCCTCTTAGCCGCCGCTGGTATTCCACACCAATCTTCGCTACCTTCCTCGCCATCGTTGTGTCTATTGACCAACAACGAATAGTCTTTAAATACTTTAACAAAAAAGCATTTATTTTTTAATCAACATTATATGCTTTGCAATACATCGTTGGTCAATAGACACAACGATGGCGGAGATTAAAGCGAAGCTAAAAACGATTCCATCCCAATAGCATTTTTACAAAACAATTTTATCAAGTCCTAAGCAAAGAATATATTTACCGCACAACAACAAAATAATAATGTCCGATACTAACAAATGTCTGCTCTGCAACCGTGAACTGGCCGAACCCATTGTGCGCCATCATTTAATACCACCGAGCAAGGGTGGCAGAGATACCCCTACAGTACCGATGCACAAAATTTGCCAGGCCAAAGTGCATGCCGTGTTCACCGAAACGGAATTGAAAAATTATTACAATACTGTCGATCGTATAAAGGAGCATGAAGACATTACCAAATTCATTAAATGGGTAAGTAAAAAGGAGCTGGAATTTTTTGATACTACAATTAAAAAGAAATAGGTATTTCATTCCGGCAGCTGTTTTCACACAGCTCCCCTAACCTATCAAAGCTGTAAAAATATTTTTTACAAAAACTTTTTCAGGTACTGAATAAACAAAGTCCAGTCTTCGGGTAAAACGGTGTGGCCGCCTTTGTGCATGTAATAACCAAGCTCATTCATCAATATAGAGGCATCGCCTGCTTCGGGAAATATTGTTGTGCCGGGGCCTTTTTTACCAAAGAGTTTATACACCGGCTCTGCCGCAATTGCAGCAAGAAATTCTCCTTTGGGATCGGACCAGTAATCACTATCACCGGTTTGCAATAACAATGGCCTTGGTGCCATTAATGCCACCAGCATATGTGCATCAAAAGGCAGGCTGTTTACATTAGCAGTATAACTATGATAGTTTGCAGCAAACTGGTAAAAATAGCGTGAGGTATCGGTTATGTGTTTTATGTTTTCGCCATAGTCACGCCTGCTGAGTGCAGCACCGCCTTCGCCTGATATGCTTGCGATGACAACACTAAAGCGCTGGTCATGCACACCCGTCCATAAAACTGTTTTTCCTAAACGGGATGCACCCTGCAGTGCAATGCGTTTGCTGTTAATCTGTTTATCCGTTTCAAAATAATCCATTGCCCTGCTTAATCCCCACGACCATGCAGCTATGGCGCCCCATTCATTTGGTGCCTGTTGTGTTTGCCCGGGTTTTAAATACTTACTTCTAATCCCGTGTTGTATGCCACCTTTAAAATCGGGTTCAATATCGCCATAATAAACTGTTGCAAAGCCAATGCCTGCATCAATAAACTGCTCCACATTCATTTTAGTAAAACGGCTCGGTTGATCGGCTTTTATCTTTTGTCCTTCCCTGGTCCATACATAACCAACCTGTACCCCACTATCATTAACCGCCTGGTTATTGGCAACAAAAGATACAGTTAGTATTAATGGAGATGGTGCTACACTTTTTGCCGGCAGGTATATAAGCAAGTTCATTTTATAAGCTGCTGTATCTTTTGTAAAATATACTGTTACCTGTTTGCGAATGGCTTTGCCATTTAATACCCGTGTACCTTTTTCAAAAACATTAAAATGCTGGCCGGCAGGTTTAGCAGGCGCTTTGCCATATTCAATTTCTTCAAACAGTTGTAGTAACTGCGGCCTCCTTGTTGTATTCCACGATTGTATGGTTGCAGCTTTGCTGGTAAAAATTTCCGGCAAGGAATAATTCCCCACCGAGTCTTCTTCATAATTAATGGGAAAACCCGCCGATGTTTTGGGTAGTTTATCTGTTTGGCAAAAAGCCATACTGTTGATGAACAGCAACACAAGTAATGAAGTATTTTTTTTCATACAGCAATTTTAAATAGTTATTAAATTTACAAAGGCTGTGTATAGCTTACTAAAAATTCTTCGGCAAAGGTTGCATAAATTGCACTGGTGCAATAAAAGGGAATCTATAATTTCTTTATAGATTCATTTATCAAAAATAAATTCTGTATTATTGTATCGCTATATACGTTATAGCTATTCATGAACATTTGTAATTTTAGTTTCTTATTTTTAAAGTAGAAGGCTACAACAATTAAAATGGATTTCTAATTAGCAACCCTAAAATAAAAAAATGAAAAAGAACACATTCTTACTTTCTATTGTCCTTATATTTTTTGTAAGCGGACTAACAATTATTTCTTGTAAAAAAGAAACTACTACACCAACTACTTGCAGCGCTATAGGAATTTATTCCGGAACCAGCCTGACTTCTGCAGGAGTTTCATCTACTATGACCTATAAATTGCAGGATAATAATTTTGCAATTGGAAGTGTTACGCCGTCTGGTACCTCAGTTTCATTTGGGGGCTATAGAAATACTTGTGATAGTGTAGTACTATCTGTTTATTATACTACCAACAATTCATATTATTTATTACAAGGAAAGTTATCTAATAGCGGGGCGACTATTAGCGGTACTTATAAAAATTTAACGACTACGACTGATATTGGCACATTTACAATCAGCAAGTAATTCCATACAGTAGGATATTATAAAGCGCTTCTGCCTCCAGTAACTGTATTGTTCCTGCTTACAATCATTGGATAAAGCTATCATTAATTTATACCCTCCCTTTAAAAAGAAGCCCACCATTTCATTTTTTAGCTTAGCTTTAAAATCTATTTATCATTTAACTCCTGTTATGAGAAAACTTCTTTTAGTGGTTGCCATTTTTTTATGCAGCCACATCATTGCACAGAAAACTTATATCCATTGCGGCAAATTAATTGATGCGGTAAGCAACACCATGCTATCTGAGAAAACCATCATTATTGAAGGGAATAAGATAGTAGAAATAAAAGATGGTTATGCCACAGCAGGTGCAACTGATAAATTGATCGACCTTAAAACGAAAACGGTAATGCCCGGCCTTATGGACATGCATGTACACCTGGAATCGCAAACCAAACGTAATGCACAGGCAGACCGGCTGACCAAAGAATCACAGGACGTTGCATTTGAAGCAACAAACTATGCCTACGTTACTTTAATGGCGGGCTTTACCACGGTAAGAGATTTGGGTGGCTCCAGGGTAAATATTTCTTTACGCAATGCGATTAATGCCGGTACAACTATTGGCCCAAGAGTTTATACTGCAGGTAAATCAATTGCCACCACAGGCGGACATGCAGATCCTACCAATGGTTTAAAAAGAGAATTTAGCGGAGACCCCGGCCCTTTGGATGGTGTGGTAAATGGTGTTGATGAATGCCGCAAAGCTGTACGGCAACGTTACAAAGATGGAGCAGACCTGATAAAAATTACAGCCACAGGCGGTGTACTAAGCCAGGCTAAAGATGGCAGCGGTGCCCAGTTTACCGAGGAAGAAATAAAAGCGATTGTAGAAACTGCAAAGGATTATAATTTTAAAGTGGCCGCACATGCACATGGTGCCGAAGGAATGAAAAGAGCCATCCGTGGTGGCGTTACCTCTATTGAGCATGGTACTTTTATGGATGATGAATGTATTGAGTTATTTAAAAAATATGGTACCTGGCTGGTACCAACAATTATTGCCGGTAAATCAACAGCCGACTCTGCAAAAATACCCGGCTATTACTCTGCCATAGTTACACCAAAAGCATTGGCCACCGGCCCAAAAATTCAGGCCACTTTTGCAAAGGCTTATAAAGCCGGTGTAAAGATTGCTTTTGGTACGGATGCAGGTGTGTTTATGCATGGAAAAAATTACCTGGAGTTTCAATACATGACCGAAGCCGGTATGCCTGCAATGGAAGCCATAAAATCTGCAACCATCAGCGGCGCAACTTTACTGGGTGTGGAAAGTACATTAGGTACAATTCAGAAAGATAAACTGGCAGATATTATTGCAGTAGATGGCGACCCGTTGAAAGATATCAGCGTAATGGGCAAAGTGATATTTGTAATGAAGGATGGTAAGGTGTATAAAAGTCCGCTCTAACTATTTCGGTTAATTATTATTTGTATTTATACCAGTATTCTCAAATATTTTATACCACAAATAAATGCGTTAGTGGTTATATTAAAGCCTTAAAATTTAAGACTCAAAATGAAATTCATAAGTGTTTGCATACTATTTACTGCTTGTACTAATAAAGGCAATAAAATTATTTCAGCCAAAGACTTAAATGATAGTGTAATAGTAATGACCAACCACTATAAGGACACAGCACAATTCAAAAATGCCATTGGTCTTCTTGACGAGGCTATTAAAATTGACAGTAATTACTTTGATACATATGGCAAGAGACTTTTTTTTGAGGAAAGTTTAGGCCAATTTAACAAAGCTGCTGAAACATTAACTCAAATGGTAAGATTAAAATCTGATTCTGCTGAGCTTTATTTGAAACTTGGATTGTATGAAGAAGTGTCTGGAGACACAGTCAGTGCTAAACAATCTTATAACCGTTCACTACCTCGTTATACAATACTTCTTGACACGATGAAGAGCAATCACCCAGACCGCCATAATGTGTTGAACATGCTTGCGATTAATATTATAATGCTTGGGCAAGAACAAATGCTGCATGACTTTTTAAAGGAGAACTGTAAAACTAAACTTGATTCAATTTTTATGTCTGCAGATATTTTAGGTAAAACCAAAGAAGAATTTTTAGAGCCTTTGCGGAAAAAATACAACCGCTAACGAGCAGATATTCCTTAATCTTTTATAATAAACATTTCTACAGCAGCAGCTTTCTTTACACCTGCATCAACAATTTTATACTGGTAGGTAAATACTTTATTAACTTCAAAAGCTTTTATGATTGCTGTAGTAAGTTTTGCTTTATTTACAGCAGCGCTGGTATAAATATTTATTAGTGCCGTTTGCGAAATGCTTAAGTCGTTAAGTTTGGCCTGGCTTACAAAATTTTTTACCTGCAGGTTTAATGCAGTGGTATTGGTATAGTTTGCTGCCAATATTTTTTCAGGTGATTTAATCACATCTATCGTTTCGGATTTGGTGTTGTTGCAACCGGCTGTTAAACCGCCCAGCTCAACAGTAACAGTACAGCTGCCTATGCCTCCACTGGGCGATACAATGATGCTTGCTGTACCCTGCCCCGAACTGATCTCTCCCGAACTTACCATCCAGTTATAAGTTAACTGCTGCCCCGCTGGTAATTTTGTTACTTCAACTGTAAATTGTACCGTTTGCCCCTGCTTTACCTCGCTTTGCGATGCATTAATAACTATTGCCCCGGGGCATTTTTGTGCCTGGACATTTAATGCAGCAGAAATAAATACAAATGGAAGTAACAGCTTTTTCATTGCCAAAGTTTTTGTTGCTGTAACAAATATAATATTAATTTCTGCTTATTTACTGTAGCAGCATAATGACAGTACACCAAAATATATTTTTTAGGTTCCGGAGATTACTTTCAAAATTGTACCTTAGTTTTATAAAAAGCATGCTATGTCATCAAGAAAAAAATTTTTACACCAGGCCGCAGCTCTTACAGCCGGTGCCTTTATCGGTTCTTCATTAGACAATCAATTGTTCGCCATTTTTAAAAACCGCATTGCACCATCAGACCAGGTAAATGTTGGTGTGATAGGCATCAACGGCATGGGCTGGGCAGATCTTACCGCCATATTAAAAGTACCCGGTGTTAACCTGGTAGCATTATGTGATGTTGATAAAAATGTATTGGACAGGCGCATGAATGACCTTGCAAAAATGAATGTGGATGCATCAAAAATAAAAACCTTTAACGATTACCGCCGCTTGCTGGAGCTTAAAGAAATAGATGCCGTTATCATCGGCACACCCGATCACTGGCATTGTATGCAAATGGTAGAAGCCTGTCAGGCAGGTAAAGATGTGTATGTAGAAAAACCCGTGGGCAACTCCATTGAAGAATGCAGGATAATGATAGCCGCACAAAAAAAATATGGTCGTGTAGTGCAGGCAGGCCAATGGCAAAGAAGCCAGCAACATTTTAAAGATGCCGTTGATTTTATTGCAACAGGGCAACTGGGCAATATAAGAACCGTAAAAGTGTGGAGCTATGTTGGATGGAAACAACCCATTCCCATTGTAGCAGATAGCGCTGTACCTGCAGGTGTTGATTATGAAAGATGGTTAGGCCCAGCCACCAAAAGACCATTTAATGCCAACCGTTTTCATTTTACCTTCCGCTGGTTTTGGGATTATGCAGGTGGATTAATGACCGACTGGGGTGTACATTTATTAGACTATGCATTGCTGGGTATGAAAGCCGATGTACCAAAAACGATAAGTGCAATGGGAGGTAATTTTGCAGCCCCAACCTCGCCGCAGGAAACACCGGATACTTTGTGTGCCTTATACCAGTTCGATAAATTTAACCTGGTATGGGATCATGCCATTGGTATTGATAACGGCTTGTACAAAAAAGATCATGGCATTGCTTTTATTGGCAATAACGGTACATTGGAATTAGACCGGGGCGGATGGGAAGTGATGGAAGAAGGCCGCAGCATAAGTAAAGTAACCGTGGCCAGAAAACCATCGGTTGATAATGGACTGAATAAGCACATGGAAAATTTTGTGAGTGTGATACGTAACCGTAAGATGGAAGAATTAAATTGTTCTATTGAAGCGGCTGCACATGTTGCCATAGTAAGCCAGATGGGCAATATTGCTTACCGCTCCGGCGAAAAATTAAACTGGAATAAAGCCGCAGGAAAATTTACCAACGAAGCAATCAATAAAAAATATATGGCAGCGCCTTATCATAATGGATACCGTTTACCAAAAGTATAAATCTGTTTATTTCTCCCGTTGTATAACGGCAGACTGTGAAAAAACTAAGGCATTTTGCTTGTTGTTACGGATACCTATTGGAGAGTGATTGTCGTTTAACCGATTCTCAAAGCTTATTTTTAGTTTTTTCACAGTCTGACGAGCAAGGTTTTGCAAAAGGTTAATAAATCCTTCGATTTACCAAAGCCAAACCCGAAGAGCCTGTCCCGATTGTTCGGGAGTTCAAATAATTATAGCAATGTAATAAACTAACCCGTTGGCGGAATTAATTTTTTAATGCCCCATAGGGGCAAAAGGTTGGTAGAAAAAATAAGATAGAGGGCAAAAGTGCCATAGGCACGGTAGATTTGTTGCTCTTTTCTATCATGCTTACGGCATTTAGTTGTGTTGTTACTGTTTTTCTACCAACATATCGTCCCTACCGGGACTGATTAAATTAATTCCGCCAACGGGTTAAAATATTGTACAAAATCCTGAAGAGGTGATGTAGTTAAGTTAAGAATATTTTAAATTATAAAATACCCAATTCCAGTTCCTCTCTTTTGGAGTTCCTGCAAAGGAACGAGCGTAGCTCATTGGGGTGAGGTCTTTACTTAAACATCCATCAAATAATAAAAGCCTATCTTCGCTGCCTACTCCACTCAATAACACGGCAGGTTGTAAGCCGGTGTGGTTTTAAAATCTCTTTCGCTGATTCAGAACATGCAACGTCTTTCCAGCCCATAAATAAATAATTAAACCAGTAATGGCATTTAAAAAATTAGAATTAATTGAACCCATCCTTAAAGCATTGGATGCAGAAGGATACAGTACCCCCACTCCCATTCAGCAACAAGCCATACCATTGGTATTGCAAAGAAGAGACCTGCTGGGCTGTGCACAAACCGGCACCGGAAAAACCGCCGCATTTGCTATACCCATTTTACAAATTTTATACACTCAAAAACAACAGCGCCCCGGTATTAAGGTGTTAATATTAACCCCAACAAGGGAGCTGGCCATACAAATTGACGAAAGCTTTGCAGCCTACGGAAAATTTACCGGCATTACACATACCGTAATATTCGGTGGCGTATCGCAGCTGCACCAAACCAATGCCTTAAAAAGAGGTGTTGATGTTTTAATTGCCACACCCGGCAGGTTATTGGATTTAATGAGCCAGGGCTTTATTGATTTAAGACATTTAGAAATTTTTGTTTTAGATGAAGCCGACCGCATGCTCGACATGGGTTTTATACACGATGTAAAAAGAGTGATTGTGCGCCTGCCTGCAAAAAGGCAGACTTTATTTTTCTCGGCCACCATGCCACCTGAAATTCAAAAGCTGGCCAATGTATTGTTAACCGACCCTGCAAAAGTAGAAGTAACGCCACCATCATCTACCGTAGATAAAATTGAACAAAGCCTGTACTACACCAATAAAACAGATAAGCAGCATTTGCTGCTGCATTTATTAAAAGATGATGATATTGTAACAGCATTGGTTTTTACCCGTACCAAACATGGTGCAGATAAAGTGGTAAAATTTTTACACCATGCCAATATAAAAGCAGCCGCCATACATGGCAATAAAAGCCAGAACGCCAGGCAAAATGCACTGAACGATTTTAAGAATGGTACTTTACGTGTGCTGGTGGCAACCGATATTGCAGCAAGAGGAATTGATATAGACCAGCTGACGCATGTATTTAATTTTGACCTGCCCAATGTACCCGAAACCTATGTACACCGTATTGGCCGTACCGGCCGTGCAGGCAATACCGGCATTTCCATTTCTTTTTGCGATGCAGAAGAAAGAACAGAATTAAGAGATATTCAAAGACTGATCGCTAAAAATATACCTGTGGTGGAAGGCCACCCCTTCCCGATAGCTGCCGGCAGCTTACAACAAAGAATTATGCCCAAGCAAGCGCAGCCTTCTTTTAAAAGGCAACGCAATTTTCAATCTGCCAATAAAGGTGGCAGGCATGGATACGGGCAACAGCGTACGGGGAATAAGTAATTTTTGTAACCTTGTTTGTAATTGCAGTGTTGTTTTGAAAAGGCTACATAAACATTATTGAAATCAAATATTGACTTTTGAACATTCAAAGTTTGGGTGTAAATTTATGTGTTGTCGACAATTAATTCTTGCTTAATTAGATTCTAAACAAAAGATATGAAAACTATAAAATTACTCTTACTGCTTTCCATCTTTACAAAACTAAATGCCGTTGGACAAACATTCGGTCAACAAAATTCGAATATGATTACATTCAAAGATTGCATGTATTCACCTTTTGTAATTGAAGATGGAAGGCATCAAATTAGTTTTAAATCATCAAAAAGTTTAACTGAATATATTACTGATAGTACGGATATTGATATTAGGAAAACTATCCAGGGAGAAATAAATGTCCAAATCATAATTAGATATGACGGGAAGGTTTGCTGTAAATCTTTACAAAAGAAAAATGGTTCTTTTTCATTAGATGAACTCAAAACGCTTAAACTCGAAAAAGCATTCAATTCTTTGCCGAATTTTACAATTGGTAAGCCAGAAGAAATAGCTGGAATGCCAGGCAATTATTCAACCCTCCTAAATATAAGATTCAAAAATAACGGCGTAATTGAAATTTATGACTATATAGAAAAGAAGGTTATATAAACCTCAGCTCTCTATAGCTGTTGGTATTCCACACCAATCTTCGCTACCTTCCCCGCCGTTGTTGTGTCTATTGACCAACAACGAACCGTATTTTAATATTTTACCTAAAAAAGTATTTCTCCTTTCTCTCAGCTCCTGCTCACAAAATGGTAATGTTTAAAATACCTCTAAATTCAACTTGAACACGTTCTAAATTTTTATTATTTTTATAGTGTATTTTCAATACACAAAGATTAGAATACCAAATTTTAAATGAAAAGACTTACAAAATATTCAACCTTTAATGCTTTAAAGCTCGACTCTGCTACGAAAAATGAAACACGTACTCCCGATAAATCATCATTGTCTGAATTTGAACTTTTTTTAAATCAATTAAAACAGTAATTTTCCATAAAAAAGAAAAAAAAACTCCGCCACAGTTCGTAGTACACAAACACGAAACAAACAATTTTTAAACTGTCCCGTCCTGCAATAGATTGTCTTCCGCTATAATAAAACCCCAATAAAATGATTGCTATTATTAAAGCAACCGAAAATGATTTTAAATTACTTGCCGATATTGGCAGGCAAACGTTTCTTGAATCGCATGGCGAAAGTGCAGGAAAAGCAGATATTGATGCTTACGTTAACGATAAATACAATTACAAGGTTGTAAAGAAAGAATTGGAGGATGCAAATAATATTTACCACTTTATTTATTTTGCTAACCAACCTGCAGGTTATTCAAAGATCATACTCAATAGCCAACACCCTAATATTGAACCGCAGAATATAACCAAGCTGGAAAGGTTATACCTGCTTAAAGATTTTTACAAACAACAAGCAGGCCTGGAGCTTTTTAATTTTAATGTGGCAATAGCTACAACAAATAACCAGGCGGGCATTTGGTTATTTGTATGGAAGGAAAATGAAAGGGCTGTTAATTTTTACCTTAAAAACGGGTTTGAAATTATTGGGAGCCACGATTTTCAAATCTCTGCAACCCACTCAAACCCCAACCATCAAATGTTTTTGAAATTTTAAGCAACTTATCTTTTTAAAAATTTACCGTTCAGCAGTTTTTCCATTACTTCATCTTTTAAATTTCTGCTGATGGGGATTTGGTACTGGCCAATACGTATCTCGTTGCCTTCAATGCTGTCAACTTTATCGGCAGCTATAATAAATGATTTATGTGTTTTTATAAAACGGTTAACGGGTAAATAATCTTCTACCGATTTAAAAGTTAGGTAGCTGATATATTTTTTATCGGTTGTATAAATGGTTACATAATTCTGCAGCGCTTCTACAAAAAGAATATCGGCAAATAAAAGTTTTACCAGTTTATTATCAGCCTTAATAAAAAAATATTCTGAAGTAGCGTTAGGCAATGCTGCTGCATTGTTCTGTTGCCGTACTTCATAAAATTCTTTTGCCCTTAGTGCGGCTTTTAAAAACCTGTCGAAAGAAATTGGTTTTACAAGATAGTCCAGCGCATTTACTTCAAAGCCATCCAGCGCATATTGAGGATAGGCTGTTGTAAAAATTACTTCGGGTGCATGTTGAAGGGTTTTAAAAAACTCAATACCGGTTATCCTGGGCATTTGTATGTCCAAAAAAATTAATTGTATATCGCCGCTGTTGAGCAGTGCTGTTGCCTTAAGCGGATTATCAAAATCACCGGCCAGGTTAAGAAAATCAATATCTGCAATATATTCCTTAAGCCCTTTACGTGCCAGCGGTTCATCGTCGATAATTATGCAGTTAATGATCATGTTGCCGTACTTTACATTATAATTTTAAGATCAACACGGTAAATACCACTTTCGTTTTTAATGTGCAGCTCATATTTTTTAGGGTACAATAATTCCAGTCTTCTTTTTACATTAGCAAGGCCGATACCAGTTCGTTCGCCGGTATTTTTTTCTATGGCTTCTTTTGAATTTTCAACAGCAAAATAAAAAGTATCTTTTGTCATGCTTAAATCAATCGCTATAAAATTACGTTCATTTTTCTGGTGCGATATATGTTTAAATGCATTTTCTACAAATGGTATCAACAGCAAAGGCTCAATAGAAAACCCATTCACTTCCGGATTGCAGGTAAATGTTACTTCGTAATTTTCGTCTTTGCGGAGCTTTTGCAGGTCAACATAATCTTTAAGATACCGTATCTCCTTTTCAATGGGAATTGTTGCGCCATTCATTTCATATAACTGGTAGCGCAGCATTTCAGAAAATTTATGCAGGGCTTCCCTTGCATCGGTATTATTTTTTTCTATCAGAAAATAAACTGAGTTCAATGAATTAAAAAGAAAGTGTGGGTTTATCTGCAGTTTTAAAAAATTCAGTTCGCCCTCCGCTTTTTCTTTTGCCATTTCCACCATATGTTTTTGCATACGGGTATAATCCAGCATTAATTTAACTGCAGCACCGGATAACACTAAAAAAAAATGTGGTATCACATTATCATATATCCTTGCTTTAATATTACCCGATAAACTTAATAGTGCCGGGCTGTTAATTATCTGCCCGATAATATGCATTTTAAAAATACTGCTGGTGATGATGAGTGCAATAAAGGCCAGTGCAAATAAAACATATCTTTTTTTATACAGCAGCTGAGGTATCAGCAAGTAATTGGTAATATAGATCATCAGTGCCAGGTCGGCCACTTTAATTAATGTAACCGTAAAAGCCCTCGACTGTGTGGAATAATCCTCGTACCGTAAAAAATACCATACAGCAAATAACATCAGCCAGAAAAACAGGTGATGCAGTTTATACTTTATTAAAAAGGCTGCGTTATGCATATGTCAAAATAAAAGTACAAATTCCAACTGGTAAAACCCATTACAGCAATGGCAGGCTTTAGCTGACGAACAGCAGTTTTCACTTTATCAATACAGAACATTATTGTAGAATTGCGAAAAACAATTACCCTGCTGAATTTTTTATAGCTTTAATAAAGGTATTTTTATACCAAGTTTTATAAATAAAAAAATACAGTAATGATTGTTGATTTACAACCAAGCCATCTTTCAAACGAATTTGTAATGCTGCGTCCTCTTAAGGCACAAGATTTTGAACAGCTGTATAAAGTTGCCAGCGATCCTTTAATATGGGAACAGCACCCCAACAAAAACCGTTATCAAAAAGAAGTGTTTCAAACTTTTTTTGAAGGCGCCATAAAATCGCAGGGTGCTTTTATTGTTTTTGATACGCAAACCAATGAGCCCATTGGCAGCAGCAGGTTTTGTTCACATGACGCCATCAATAAAACCCTTGAAATTGGTTATACTTTTTTAGCCCGGGATCATTGGGGCACCACTTATAATAAGGCTTTAAAAATATTAATGCTCAACCACGCTTTTACATTTGTTGATGCAGTAAATTTTTATATCGGGGCAGTTAATATCCGTTCGCAAAAAGCAATTGTACGGTTTGGTGCAAAAAAGATTGGCGAAATTGAAATGGAATATTATGGCGAAACCTCAAAACTCAATTACATCTACCAACTGGATAAAACAACCTGGATGAAGCAACCGCAATAAAATTGCCGGCCTTCTATATAATATAAATTATGATTGGCTATTTGTAGTTGCTGTAAACATTTCCCCCCTTCCTTTTCATACCTTTGTAAAAAAAGAGTTTTGGAAATCAGTAACCGCAAAGCATATCACGAATATTTTTTTGAAGATAAATATATTGCCGGGCTTGTATTACAAGGCACCGAGATAAAAAGTTTACGGGCAGGCAAAGCCAGCTTTAACGACAGTTATTGCTTATTTGAAAATGGTGAGCTGTTTGTAAAAAGCCTTCACATTTCGGAGTACTCCTTTGGTACTTACAGTAACCACGAGCCTTTACAGGAAAGAAAACTGTTGTTGAATAAGAGAGAATTACGCAAGCTGGAAAATAAAATAAAAGAGAAAGGTTATTCCATCATTCCTTTAAAAATATTTTTAACCGATAAAGGTTTTTTTAAAATGGAAATCGGCCTGGGTAAAGGCAAAAAGAATTACGACAAAAGAGAAACTATAAAAGAAAGGGAAACCGACAGGGATATTAAGAGGAAGTATGGGATTTAGCCCCTCCGCCCCCTAAAGGGGGAACTTTGCACCCAAATATCTGTATCAGTTTTTAAACTACAGAAGAGTATCTCAGAATTAAAACTGTAATCTAAAGTAATGATGTAACAATATAAGTTCCCCTTTAGGGGACAGGGGCATCTTAACATTCACTCAAACTAATCGGCACATTTACCGCTAATCCACCATCTGCAGTTTCTTTGTATTTGCTGTTCATATCCAATGCTGTATCCCACATGGTTTTTATCACCTCATCCAAACTTACTTTAGCAAAATCGGGAGTGCTTTGTAATGCAAGCTGGCAGGCGGTAATAGCTTTTATGGCACCCATTGTATTACGTTCAATACATGGAATTTGTACCAGCCCTCCAACAGGATCGCAGGTTAAACCCAGGTGATGTTCCATTGCAATTTCGGCAGCCATTAAAGTTTGCCGTTGCGTACCACCCATGCATTCGGTTAGTGCGGCGGCAGCCATTGCACTGCTTACACCAATCTCGGCCTGGCAGCCACCCATGGCCGCAGAAATAGTGGCACCTTTTTTAAATATACTGCCTACCTCAGCGGCAGTTAATAAAAACTGAATTATTTTTTCGTTGGTGTTACCATCGCAAAAGGCAACATAGTATTGCAGCACAGCAGGGATTACCCCGGCTGCACCATTCGTTGGTGCTGTAACCACTCTTCCAAAACTTGCATTTTCTTCATTTACTGCCAAAGCAAAGCAACTTACCCAGTCTAAAATATATTTAAAGTCGCTACCGCCCTGCCGTATGGTTGCCAGCCAGCTGTTGTAGTCGCTGTAAGTACGGCCATTCATCAGTTTTTTATTGAGGCCTGCGCCACGGCGCTTTACATTTAATCCGCCGGGCAGTATGCCATCGGCGTGGCAACCCCGGTAAATACATTCCTGCATTACCCGCCAGATTTTTAGTACCCCGTTCTTAGTTGCAGCTTCATTGCGCCAGCTGCTTTCATTTTCCAGTACCACATCACTTACATTAAGTCCGGTTTTCATGCACCAGTGCAGTAAATCATCAGCAGTATTAATTGGAAACGTAAGTGTTACTTCATCACC